>JBLIGH010000332.1:0-3733 GCA_047636855.1 Pseudorhodobacter sp. | reverse complement strand
CGTCCGGCATCGCACTGGAAAAAGCAAAGGCTGTCTCAGCCGCAAAACCGGTCTCGCCATGGCGTTCAAATTGATGATGTCAGCCCAGACCAAGTGGCGCAAACTGGATGGGCCAACCGGATGCCTGAGATCATCGAAGCGATTGCATTCAAGGACGGGATCAAGCAACTTCAAAACGCCGCCTGATCACGCCGTCACCAACGTTCTGGCATAGCTCAATCCCCGCGATCCTTGCACCAAAGCAGGTTTTGAAACGGGGTTCACTGCGCCATCCTTGCCTGCGCAGCGGAAGGATTCTTTGCCACTGCAATAGCCGGAAAGCTTGATGTGAAAATGTTACGGTCTGGGGGCTGCGGCCCGACGCAAACGGTCATTGATCGCCCGGCCAAGGCCCTGTTCGGGGACGGGGGCAAACGCAATTTGCCCCGCCAATCCCGCCAATTCATCGGCCATTCGCAAGATGTGAAACAGGTTCGCCGCCGCCTCGACCAGATCACCTTGCACCGACAAGGAAAGTGCTGCCCCTTGGCAATCCGCACCAAAACCCACCCAAGTCTCGCCTGCCCTTGGCTGTGTGACAGCCAGCCGAATCCCAGCACGGGGCGCGTAATGCGAGGCAAGTTGCCCCGGCGCGTTTGGCTGCGCCGCGCTGCCGCCCAGTTGCAAGGCGCCCCCCAACAGCGCTTCAATCGCCTCAACGGGAAGGCCACCGGGGCGCAACAATTGCGGTGCCGGGGCAAGGCCGACAATCGTCGATTCCACCCCAACCGCACAGATACCGCCGTCAATCACTGCGGCAATGCGGCCCGAAAGCCCGTCCAACACATGTGCGGCCCGCGTAGGCGAGACCCGACCCGACGGATTGGCCGAAGGGGCTGCCAAGGGTCCGTCAAAAGCGCGCAGCAACGCACTTGCAAGCGGATGTTCCGGCACCCGAATTGCGACCGTTTGCAGCCCGGCAGTGACCAAAGGCGACAGACCCGCCCCGTCGCGCAAAGGCAATACAAGCGTCAGCGGGCCAGGCCAGAAAGCGGCCGCCAGCGCCTCGGCCTGCGCATTGAAATGGGCGTAGCGCCGTGCTGTGGCTACATCGGGCACATGCACGATCAGCGGGTTAAACCGAGGCCGCCTTTTGGCCTCAAATATCCGCGCCACGGTCGCATCGACGCGCGCATCGCCGCCAAGCCCGTAAACCGTTTCCGTAGGAAAAGCGACAAGGTCACCTGTCGCAAGCAAGCGCGCAGCCCGAGCGATTCCGTCAGCAGTGGCAGCGAGTGTTTGGGTTTGGACCATTTTAGTGACGTAGCGTTGACCTTGAAGGGGGTGAGCGATGAAGTAACGTGCGGTTGAGGGCCGCAGATACTTGCTTGGTTTGGATTTGCCAAGTAGGCCTGTAGGTATACACAAGGAGATTGCCGATGCCGTACAGAGCGCCCCTTTCCGATTTTCGGTTTCTTTTTGACCATGTGGTTGATTTCAAACAGGTCTCGGCAACAGAACGCTTTGCCGAAGCGACATCCGACACTATCGACGCCATCTTATCCGAAGCCGCGAAGCTTTGCGAAACGGTCCTTGCCCCCTTGCAGCGCGCCGGTGATCTGCACCCAGCCTCGCTGGAAAACGGCATCGTGCGCACCTCGCCCGGCTTTGCCGAAGGCTACCGGGCAATCATGGATGGCGGTTGGGTTTCCATTGCTGCGAACCCGGAATTTGGCGGCATGGGCCTGCCGATGGCACTGACAAGCGCTGTGAACGAGATGATGGGCTCTGCCTGTTTGTCCTTGCAGTTGAACCCGTTGATGACCCAAGGGCAGATCGAGGCACTGGAACATCACGCCAGTGACGAGATCAAAGCGATCTACCTGCCCAAGCTGATTTCGGGCGAATGGTGCGGCACGATGAACCTGACGGAAGCGCACGCTGGCAGTGATGTCGGCGCGCTGCGCAGCAAGGCCGAACCCAAGGGCGATGGCAGTTACGCCATCTCGGGTCAAAAAGTTTACATCAGCTGGGGCGACAACGATTTCACCACAAATGTCTGCCATCTGGTGTTGGCGCGCCTGCCCGATGCTGCCGCCGGAACCAAAGGCATCAGCCTGTTCATGGTGCCAAAATTCATCCCAGATGCAGATGGCAATCCGGGAAAGCGCAACAGCCTTTCCGTGGTCAGTCTGGAACATAAGATGGGCCTGCATGGCTCGCCCACAGCCGTGATGCAATATGACGAAGCGGCGGGCTGGCTGATCGGCGAGCCGCATAAGGGCTTGGCCGCGATGTTTACCATGATGAACAACGCCCGTTTGGGGGTTGGTATCCAGGGGATCTCGGTCGCGGAGGGCGCATATCAGCATGCCCTATCCTATGCCATGGACCGAAAGCAGGGCAAAACGCCTGTCGACGGTTCTGGCAGCATTATCGACCATGCCGATGTTCGCCGGATGCTGGCGACGATGAAAGCCGACGTCTACAGCGCCCGCGCAATCGCGCTGTCTTGTGCTGTGGCGATAGATATGGCCAGTGCAACCGGCTCGGCCGAATGGCAGGCACGCGCTGCATTGCTGACACCGATCAACAAATCCTTTGGCACCGATACTGGCATTGCTGTCGCCGATATGGGCATTCAGGTGCATGGCGGCATGGGCTTTATCGAAGACACCGGCGCGGCGCAATATCTGCGCGACGTGCGCGTGACGGCGATTTACGAGGGCACCAACGGCATTCAGGCGATGGACCTTGTGGGCCGTAAAATGATGGATGGTGGCGAGGCTGCGTTAAGGCTGATCGAAGAGATCGAGCAAAACGCCCACAGTGTGCGTGCGCAATACCCCAATATTGCCACCGCCGTTTGGGACGCCGCCGAGACATTGCGCGAAACGACCGAATGGCTGGTCGAGCAAGAGGCCAATGACCGATACGCTGGCGCCGTTGCCTATCAGCGTGCCTTTGCGCGGATATTGGGCAGCCATTTCCATTTACGCTCGGCGATGGCGGAAGGGCGCGATGGGCCGCGCACAGCACTTGCCAGGGTCGCGATCAAACGATTGCTGCCAGAGCATGTCGCGTTGCTGGCCCAAGTCCGTCAAGGCGCTGCGGGGCTTTATGCCCTCAGTGACGCGGATCTGGCTGCGTGACCAAGCAGGCAATTGGCATCCGCTATCCGCATGACACACCGCCGGCCGAAGGCAGTGCCATTCAGGTCGCGGACGGCATTTTATGGATGCGTTTGCCACTGCCAATGGCGCTGGACCATGTCAATGTTTTCGCGCTGGACGAAGGCGATAGCTGGACCGTTGTAGATACCGGCTTTGACAGCAAGAAAAGCCGCGCGATTTGGGCGCGGTTGCTGGCGGGGCCGATGGCGGGCCGTCCTGTGGGCCGGGTCGTTGTCACACATCACCACCCCGACCATATCGGCTTGGCAGGGTGGTTTCAGGCACAAGGCGCAGAGCTGCTAACCACCCGCACCGCTTGGCTTTATGCGCGAATGCTGTGCCTTGACGAACACACCAGCCCTGCCCCACAGCAAGTCAATTTTTGGCGCGAGGCAGGCATGGCCCCTGACCTTTTGGCCGCACGGATGACAGAGCGCCCGTTCAACTTTGCCGATGTTGTGGCCCCCTTGCCTTTGGGCTTCACAAGGCTGCAAGAAGGCCAGCATTTGCAGATGGGTGGCCGCGACTGGCGGGTGCGAATAGGCAATGGTCACGCCCCCGAACATGCCACATTCTGGAGC
>JBLIGH010000331.1:0-3734 GCA_047636855.1 Pseudorhodobacter sp. | reverse complement strand
CTTTGCGTTTTAGGACAGCTGTGCTTACCTACCGGCCTAAAAGCCAAACGAAAGCGCGACCAAGGCGAGGGTTCCGGCGATGATTCGCCACCAGCCAAACACCGCATAGCCATGCTTACTGACATATCCCAACAACCACTTCACAACCAGAACGGCAGCAACAAAGGCAGCCACAAAACCTATGGCAATCTCGCCCAGCGCCGAAGCATCCAGCACATTGCGGTTTGCATAAAGATCGTAGGCAAAGGCGCCTGCCATCGTCGGCATGGACAAAAAGAACGAAAACTCTGCCGCAGCGCGCTTATTGGCCCCCAACATCAGCGCGCCCACAATCGTAGCCCCCGAGCGTGAGACGCCGGGGATCATCGCAAGGCACTGGATAAAACCGATTTTCAGCGCCATCCCAAGCGGCAAATGCATCGCATCATCATAACGCGGTTCTGGCGCGAAACGATCGACATAAACCAATACAATCCCGCCAAGGATCAGCATCACCGCAATCAATCGCGGGCTTTCAAATAGGACCGTTTTGATGAAATCATGCGCCAAGACCCCGATAACGACAGCCGGCAAAAACGCAACCAGCACGGATAGGATCGTACGGCGCGCGACAGGGTCATGCGGTGCCGCTGCGAAAACGGTCCAAAGCTTTGCCGCATAGACCGACAAGACAGCCAGAACAGCGCCAAGCTGAATAACCACCTCGAAGGTTTTGCCCGAGCTTTCAAAGCCAATGAAATGCCCGGCCAACAGAATGTGCCCGGTAGAAGACACCGGAATAAATTCTGTCAGCCCTTCAAGAACCCCCAGAAACAGGGCGGCCAGCGTCGTGTCAGCCATCGGGGTGCCTTTTCTAGGTCAGGACTTGCGGAGGTTTTTAGCCGAATCTTTAATCGCGGCATATTGGCCCGACGGGCGATAGCACCACAGATATTCCGGCAAAACCGCGTCAAACGATGTCGCCGCGATACCAAGATCGGCAAATCCCTTGGCCCCTTCGGCCACGACATTATCCACGCGCAGGCTTTTCACCTGATCACGGGTCAAAACACCGTTGGTCACAAGACCGCCCGTACAGAACGAAGCAAAATCAAACCCCGCAGCCATAAGCCGTGCGGCAAAGAAAGGCAGGTTCAGCACCAGACGACGGCGCTGAATAACGATCAGCATTTTGCCAATCAATTCGCGCAAACTCGCCACTTCTGGCCCGCCCAGCTCGTAAATTCCCGGGGCCGCGGCTCCAGTGGCCCCCATAACCGCTGCTTGCGCCACATCATCGACAAACACCGGCTGAAACTTGGTATTTCCACCGGCGATTGGCAGGATCGGCCCCATGCGCGACATGCCCGCAAACCGGTTGAAGAACCCGTCTTCCGAACCAAAGATGACGCTGGGCCGCAAAATCATGGCGGTTGGAAAAGCGGCCAGAACCGCTGCCTCTCCCTCGCCTTTGGTGCGCGAATAATCGCACGTCGATACTGCATCCGCCCCAATGGCCGAGATTTGCACCAACTGGCCCACGCCCTCTTCGGCCGCGATCCGCGCGATGCGGCCAGCGCCCTCGGCCTGCACGGCATTGAAATTATTCTTGCCGCCCTTGTCAAAGGTTCCGACGCAATTGATCACTGCATCCGCACCATGCATCACCGCCCGCACAGAGGCGTCATCGCGGATATTACACAAAAGTGGCTCTACCTGACCCACAGTTCCGTAAGTTTTGACATACAGCGCCTCGTTCGGGCGACGCACCGCGACCCGCACACGCCATCCAGCCTGAACCATCCGGCGCGCGATATAGCGCCCAACAAAGCCCGAACCGCCATAAATAGTGACCAGTTTGCTCATCTTCGTCCCTCCGTAGGGAAAGCCTTTTCGTTGATTGCCTGCATAGCCTTGTGTGCCTTTCCAAACAAGCGGCAAAAGCCAAATTGAATTTTCTTGAATCCCCGTTGACAGTGCCCACGCCCGGCTTTACATCGCGCTTCACGACACCTGCCCAGGTGGCGGAATTGGTAGACGCGCACGGTTCAGGTCCGTGTGCCGCAAGGTGTGGAGGTTCGAGTCCTCTCCTGGGCACCAGCGTCGGACAAAAAAGCCTGCAATCTTAATTGGTTGCAGGATTTTTACTTTTTCAATCCCCCTAATTATCAACCTTTGATTGCTCGCTAGGCGTCTTGAGGCGCTCGGCATAACACCTTTTTCACAGCTCCCAAAAAATCAAGTTTTCTAAGGTTCTGAAAATCGCGTTCTTGCCTGTGCTTTTGATTTCCGATGATTGTTTTTCAAGTTGCGGCGGCAAATGCTGTGCAACTGCCCAGCCTTTTTTAGTGCGGAAATATCTCCCCCCACGCGCGCATGAAGGCCCTACCAGCACCAGCAGCACCTCAGTCGCAATCTTGATAGTTGGATTTCATGCATACTCTTGCCCGTTGCTGGGCCATGGATATGTCTGCGGGCAACATTTGTCCCGCGGCGACGTCCCGACTTGAACCAGCGTTTTCATGACCTTTGGCGGATGATATATTGAACCACATATGCGCTGTGGCATAATCCTGCGGCACGCCTAGGCCGTTGGCGTCAATTCACGAAGTGCCGTGGTAAAGCCACCCGCCCGCCCAGCGGTCAAACCCTTGTCAAAGTCCTGCGCCAAAGCCATTGTCGGGACGAGAAACAACACAAAAACTGCGCTGCGTATCAGGGCCTGTGGACAATCAGGAGTCCCATCGGGTCTGTTTTCTGATTCAAGCTTCCAAAATGGAGGTTTGAATGAACGAGCAGCGATTTGTGGTGACGGATCATATATGGCAGCGGCTTGAGCCCCATTTGCCGGGAAAGGCCAGGGACGCAGGGGCCACGGCAAAGGATAATCGCCTGTTTCTGGGGACAGTCTTCTGGCGCGTTCGGACGGGCTCACCATGGCGCGACCTGCCGCCCGCTTTCGGCAACTGGAACAGCCAGTTTCGACGTTCCCGTCGCTGGGCGAAGGTGGGTATATTCGAGTGTCTTTTCAACGCCGTGAGCGGCGAGCCCGACCTCGAATACGCGCTCATTGATGGCACCATCGTTCAGCTTCACCAGAAGGCAACCGGCGCAAAAGCCCTCTCATCGCTGCAAGCAGCGATTGCCGGGTAACAGGAAACTCAAAGTCAGGCCATAGGACGCTCACGTGGCGGCCTGACGACCAAAATCGTTGCCTTGGTTGATGCGCTTGACAACTTGGTCCGCTTTCTGCTGCTGCCAGGGCGGGCGCACGACATGAAAGGCGTAGCGCCTCTGATCCGGGACGTCTCCTTCGGCGCGCTTATGGCGGATAAAGCGTTCGACGCGAACTGGCTTCTGCAGGAGCTGGATGAGCGTGGTGCAAGCGCAGTGATCCCACCGAAATCAAATCGAAAGCAGCAACGTGTCTACGACACAGAAGCCTATAAATGGCGGCATCTGGTCGAAAACTACTTTGCGAAGATTAAGGAATTCAGAGGCATAGCCACACGCTATGACAAAACCGATTGTAGCTACACAGCCAGCTGGAACCTTGCTGCTGCTTTGATTGCATCAAGATGAATGTCCACAGGCCCTAATCGAAGTCACGCGCGGTCAAGGCGCGGTTGATTTCGGCCCGGACCAATTTGCGGACGTTGCGGGTGATGCGTTCGCCCAAAGTTCCGCTAAGCTCTTCGCGGATCAGATCACGCACCAAATCGCGCAATACGGTTTCATCAAAGTACCCCTCGTCC
>JBLIGH010000330.1:0-3807 GCA_047636855.1 Pseudorhodobacter sp. | reverse complement strand
CCTCTTGCGAGAGGTTAGACAGTATTGGCGCGGCAAAAAGCGCTTTCAGGCCTATGCGGACCGCCGTAGGGCTGCTTCCGATCGATATGTGGCATGTTGATTGAGCTTGCGGGTTCCCCTCGGCTGGGTCCGGAGAAAAACCCATTTCAGCTCGCATGTAGCAAGCCATCGGTTAGGCTGGGGTGGATCACAAAAACCGAATCCATCCGTGTCAGGCGAAAGACTTTGGCAACCGTCGGCGTCAGCCCGGCAAGTTCAAGTTTACGGTCAGGCGCCAGCATTTTCAGCACGGCAACCACAGCCCCAAGACCCGAGCTATCCAGAAAAGCCACCTGCGACAGATCCAATACAACGCGCTCTGACGGCTGCCGGGTCAATTCCCGCATATGCTCTTTGAACTCAATCGCGCCAGCTGCATCGATTCTGTCGGTATAGGCTGTGACGACCAGAAGGCCCCCTTGCAGTTCGGATTTTAGCTCCATCTTGTCAGCTCCTTCTTCAATTTGATGATTGCAGGCTAGCGCCGAGTGGTTAGCATCCGGTAACTGAAATAGATCGAACGGGGTCGATATGCAGAAAGTCGTAATTTCGGGTGCCGCGCGAACAGCAATGGGGGGATTTCAGGGCGTCTTCAGCGGTGTTGCTGCGTCGGCGCTGGGTGGGGCGGCCATTCGGGCGGCACTGTCAGGCATCCGCCCCGAGCTTGTGGAAGAGGTTCTGATGGGGTGCGTTTTGCCGGCGGGGCAAGGGCAAGCGCCGGCACGTCAAGCTGGTTTCGCGGCGGGATTGTCAGATGCGGTTCCCGCGACAACGGTGAATAAAATGTGCGGATCGGGCATGAAAGCCGCAATGATCGCGCATGATCAGATCGCATTGGGTCAGACCGGTGTGATGGTTGCGGGCGGCATGGAAAGCATGACCGAGGCGCCCTATCTGTTGCCGAAAATGCGTGGTGGCGCGCGCTTGGGTCATGGCACGGTCGTCGATCACATGTTTCTGGACGGGCTAGAGGATGCCTATGACAAAGGTCGCCTGATGGGCAGCTTTGCCGAAGATTGTGCGACCGCCTTCCAATTTACGCGCCAAGCGCAAGACGATTACGCGCTGGCGTCCCTTAGCCGGGCGTTGCAAGCGCAGGCTTCGGGTGCGCTGCGGGCCGAGATCGCGGGCTTCACCGTCAGCAGTCGCAAGGGCGATATGCTGGTCGACCAAGATGAGCAGCCCGCAAAGGCCAGCCCAGAAAAAATCCCGCGGCTTAAACCGGCCTTTCGCAAAGACGGCACCGTCACGGCCGCCAACTCATCGTCGATTTCGGACGGTGCCGCAGCGCTGATCATTGCCTCGGAACTGGTTGCCAAAGCCGAAGGCCTGCCGATCCGCGCCTATATTTTGGGCCATGCCAGCCATGCCCACGCGCCCGCCGAATTCCCGACCGCACCCGTTCCTGCCACACGCAAGCTGCTGGACCGCCTTGGCTGGACTGTGGATGACGTCGATCTGTGGGAGGTCAATGAGGCGTTCGCCGTGGTGCCGATGGCCTTCATGCACGCGCTTCAGATCCCGCATGACAAGGTTAATGTGAATGGCGGTGCTTGTGCGCTGGGCCATCCCATCGGTGCCTCGGGTGCGCGGATCATGGTGACCTTGCTACACGCGCTGGAACATCGCGGGTTGAAGCGCGGTATCGCCGCGATTTGCATTGGCGGGGGCGAGGGGACAGCCATCGCGATCGAGCGACCCTGACACCTCATTTCGCCGCTTTACGGTTTAAGGTTTGCGGTTTGCAGGCCGGTGCCGTTAGGGTACTTGGGCTGCGTTTTTACCAAAAACCAACGAAAGGAACTCTATTATGTCAGTGTCCTTACAAGTTCTGTACCCAACCGAAAATGGGACAACGTTTGATTACGATTATTATAGTGCAACCCATATGGCGATCGTAGGCGAGCATATGGCCCCGCATTTCGAATCCGCTGTCATCGCCAAAGGATTGGCGGGCGGGCCAGATGTCCCACCGGCCTTTCACGCCATTGCGACGATGGTTTTTGCGGATGCTGATAAACGGCAAGCAGCCCTTGACGCGGCCGGTCCGGCGTTGGCCGACATTCCGAATTTCTTTAGCGGACAGCCCGTGTTGCTTATCGGCGATGTGATTGGTTGAATTTAGGGCGGGGGCGTTTGAGGCCCCCGCTTTTTCGGTCGGTGTCGGTTAAATTTTCAAGCCGCAAGCTTTGCGCAGGCTTTTGCAAAACAGGCCTCAAACACATGGACCCAGCCATTGTTATAGCCTTCGCGCATTGCGGTGGCAGCCTCGCCCAGCTTTCCCCAATCATGATGCTTCAAGGTGACCTTGGCGTTGGCCTCAAATGTAGTGTCCATCAGCGTTGCATCCGTGGCGGGGCGGCCGATGTGCCAAAGCAACGTTAGCGTTGCAGGCGGGTCAAAGGTTTTGACAGTGCCCCAGCTGTGCCTCGTGCCATCCGCTGCAATTTCCGCCACTGCGCCACCCTCATGCGGCTCTAACATGACCGATTGCGCGGACGCGCCGCCCATGGCCGAGACTGAATGCTTGTCTTTGGGCCACCAAGCAGAAAAGTTTTCGGTGAACACCCGGAACGCCGCGTCTGGGCTGCAAGGAACTTCAAGCACCTTTAGAACGGGTTCGATCATTTTCTGTCTTCACTTCAACTGCGAATGCCAACAAGGCATCGTTCCACATTTCGTCCAGTTAGGCCCGTAGGGCTGCCAACCCTTCAGGCCTAATCCGGTAAATTCGCGGAGTCCCTTTTGTGGCGACCATTACCAGTCCCGCCTGTTTCAATCGCTTGCGCTTTGCTGCAGGCCGTAAGATTGTAGCGGCAAATCGCCAAAGGTTCCGACACATGCCCGATTATCTGTCCCTGACCCAATCCATTGAAGCGCTGTGCCATGGCGAGACTGACGCGGTGGCCTTGATGGCAACCGTGGCGTGCGAGCTGCATCACGCGCATGAGATGTCGGATTGGACAGGGTTTTACCGGGTGACCGGGCCAGAAATGCTAAAGATCGGACCGTATCAAGGGGGCCACGGCTGCCTTGTTATTCCTTTCTCGCGGGGGGTTTGCGGTGCGGCGGCGCGTACGGGCCTGCCGCAATTGGTCCCGGATGTGGATGCCTTCCCGGGCCATATCGCCTGTGCCTCGACTACACGGTCAGAATTGGTGTTGCCGGTTTGGAACGGTCTGGGGGAATTGCTGGGCGTGTTGGATCTGGACAGCGACACGCTGGGGGCATTTACCGAGACAGATGTGATTGCGCTGACAAAAATCCTGAAGTCAGTCTTTCAACACGCCTCTTAAAGCCTAAACGACGCCTATTCGCCCCATTTCTCGATATAGGTCACATAGGCGGCCTGCCAGTCGGGTGACTTAAAATTGCCGATGCTTTCATAGACAACCGATACCGGCCAAGTTCCGCAGATCAGCGATGCGGAACCCTGCAGCGAAAGGCTGACCTGCGTGAGCTGGCCATATGTGTTTGCCGCAGGGTAGTCACAAGACCGTTTCGGGGTAAATCAGGATCGTAAAATTGGGCGATGTGCGGATTGCGGGGCTGTTCGGGCTGCGATATGGCCGTTGTATGGTTGATTTTGTCTATGCCCCCCCCGATGCCGCACCGGTGATCTTGTTCGCTGACGATCATATCGTGGTCGCGGATAAACCGCCGGGGTTGCTGTCTGTGCCGGGGCGCGGCGAAGATCGGGCGGATTGCTTGATTGGCCGGTTGCGGGGGCTTTTTGCGGATATATTACTGGTGCACCGGCTGGATCTG
>JBLIGH010000329.1:0-3823 GCA_047636855.1 Pseudorhodobacter sp. | reverse complement strand
AGAAGGATAGGCCGTGAAATAAACCAGATGCACCGGAACCGGATTGACCAAAGCCAAATTGGACTCTCGTCCAGATTTCAGGAGACGCTGGAACTCTCCAACAGGGTCATCCGATTGCACGGCAAGCAAAGCATAGGCGAAATCAAAGGGGTCGCTAAGGCGGATACAGCCATGGCTAAACGCCCGCACTTCCCGCGCGAAAAGCGATTTCGACGGTGTATCATGCAAGTAGATGTTGTGCTTGTTGGGGAACATGAACTTCACCAAGCCCAAAGCATTGCTGTTCGAGGGGGCTTGTTTCATCGAGAACGGAAAGTTGCGCTCGGTAAAGGATGCAAAGTTAACGCTGCTGCGCGGAACAATGCGCCCGCGACGGTCGATGACATCGATATGGCTCACCGCATTCGGATTGCGCTTCAACATTGGCAAGTATTCTTTGGTGGTAATCGAACGCGGCACATTCCACGTCGGATTGATCGCCATATATTCCATTACATCGGAAAACTCGGGCGATTCCGTGTCAGATTGGTTTTTGCCAATCACCGAGCGGGTGGCGAAGGTTATCTTGCCATTATCGATGATCTTGGCTGTGAAATCCGTCAAATTGACCCAGATATGCCGCTTGCCGCGTTCGATATTCATCCAACGTTCGCGTTCCATCGCAACGACGACCGATTTCAGCCGCTCACCGGGCTCGATATTGATCTGCGCAATGGTGCCTGCCCCGGCAACGCCATCTGCCTCTAGGCCGGTATCGGTCTGAAAGGCCTGAACGGCGGTTTGGATCGCGCCATCATAACTGGCCGTGACCGAGCGCTGCAGATATTTCAGTGCAATCAAACGGTCACGCAACTGCAAGACGGCTGGACCGACATCGCCGGGTTTCAACGATTTGGCCTCGACTTGCGCGCCCCAACCTTTGCCAAGCTCAAGCTTTTCCAGCTCAAATTTCGTCTTCATCATTTGCGCATAGGCTTGGGTCTTGGGCGGCAGGGAATTGAAGAATGCCATCGGTTCAGACGCCATGAATGCCACAAGGTTGGCATAACGGTCCCGAACAGGCACCTCACGGACGATGTTTTTCAAAACATCGCTTGGCGTCAAAATGCCGGTCTGCACATCACGGGCATAGTCGAGCATCGCTGCCGTCATCATCACATCAAGGCGACCGCGATCGCCTTCGGTTCTTGCGGCCCGAAAAGCGGCGATCAAAGACTGCGGATCATAGCGACCAACGGGCAGACCATGCGCGCCTGCACCCGACAAAACCGACAAAAGCTCGGTGCGGCGCTTGGCTTGATCATCGCCCGTCCAAATCGGTGCATAATTAGAATCACGGTAAAATTTTGCGATCGCTTGGTCTTCGCTCGCGGCTGCGGCCACGGCTTGAGAGAATGCACCAACCTGACTTCCGACCTGAAACGCGACCTTTGTCTGGGCCAAGCCAACAGATGCAGTTGAAATCGACACTGGAACAGAAAGCACAAGCGCGGTGGTTCCAGACAGCCAGAATGACCTAGCAAACTTTTTCAAATGCATTGTAACCCCTAGCAGCGGCGTGATATTCTATAAGGCGGACAAGATGATGTGGCTGTCTACTCACAAAGACTTTACCGGGCGACAAAAGACCTTAGTCCAGCCGCGTGGCATCAATTTACAACAGTTTTGAGGGGCTTGCCCAAATTTAAGCAGATTTTTGCCTATTTGTGTTGATCCTACGAACTGCGGCTATTCTGTACTTGGGTTGTGATTCGAGCTGTGGCATAACAATTCCACAAGCAACGACAGTGCAAATTGGCCGCCGGAATAGGTGGTAGAATACCATCGACGGGACAGGCGCTCAGAATGACGAATGAAACGGCAAGTGTAATCTCGCGGCGTGGGCTTTTAGGGGCTTTTGCGGCAACAGCTTTGATTGCGGCACCAAGCTACAGCCACGCTTTTGGCTTTCTGCGCGGCGCAGGCGATATTCGCCGCGTTCGGATGTATTCCGGGCGGACCGGTGAAAGCATGGATACGATTTATTGGATCGAAGGCGATTACATCAAAGAAGCCTTGGCTGAGATCAACCATTTCATGCGCGATTGGCGTTCTGATGACGTGAGAACGATTGATGCGCGCACCATCGACATCATGGCCGCTTCGCACCGCTTGATGGATGTGTCGGAACCCTATTTGATGCTGTCTGGTTACCGCAGTCCCAAGACCAATGCGATGCTGCGCTCTAATTCACGCGGTGTGGCGAAAGACTCGCTGCACATGCGCGGACAAGCTGCCGATTTGCGTTTGAAATCGCGCTCTGTCGGGCAAATGACCAAAGCTGCGGTGGCTTGTGCATCTGGTGGCGTTGGAAGCTATTCGCGCTCGAACTTCGTCCATATGGATTGCGGCCCGATCCGCGCTTGGCGCGGTTAAACCCTGAAACGCTGCGAATATTCAACAAAGGCGCCTGGTTCGGCGCCTTTTGTCATTGTTCTTGTTCGCCCTCGGCGTCGCGGCCTCTGAACCCCATCGCCACCACGAATTTTTCCGAACTATCGGTGCGGCTTGCTGGCGGCTTCACATTGGCAACTTTGCGGAAGTTCTTTTTCAGAAGCGTCAACATTTCAAGTTCAGCGCCGCCTGCCAGAACTTTGGCAACAAAGGTTCCGTTTTCATCCAATACGTCGAAGGCAAAATCCAAAGCGGCCTCGACCAAGCCGATAATGCGCAAATGGTCGGTGCCTTTATGACCCGAGGCAGAGGCTGCCATATCGCTCATCACGACATCGGCGCCGCCACCAAGCCAGCCTTTGACCAGCGTGTCGGCCTCGTCAGACAGAAAATCAAGCTGGTGGATCTGTGCGCCCGATATCGGCTCGATCGCCTGAAGGTCCACCCCCAAGACAGTGCCCATCGGTTTGCGCGGGTTTTCCCCCAGCGCATTCACACGTTTGACCGCGACCTGACACCAACCGCCCGGCGCGCAGCCAAGATCGACCACCCGCGCGCCCGGTTTTAAAAACTCATATTTATCATCGAGTTCCAGAATTTTATACGCAGCACGGCCACGATAACCCTCTTTCTTGGCGCGGATCACATAAGGGTCGTTTAACTGGCGCTCAAGCCAAAGCGTCGAAGACAGCTTGCGCCCCTTCGCTGATTTGACCCTGATCCGCAATTCGCGCTGGCCACGGCCTGATGTATTCTTTTCGTCGGTCATCCAAATGGTCCGTCTTCTAAAACGCCATCGGCGCTCATCTGTGCATATAAAAGGCCTTCGCGCAGGCCCCGATCCGCGACTGAAAGCCGATCCGTTGGCCAGACCCGCATCAAAGCCTGCAAAATCGCGGCACCTGACATGATCAGCGAATGCCGATCGCGCCCAATCCGCGGATCATTCCGCCGCCCCTCTGGCCCCAATGCCAGATAATCGCGGATCACTGTATCTATCTGATCCGACGACATACGCAAGCCATCGACTTTTGCCCGGTCATAACGGCGCAGCCCCAGAAAAGAGGCCGCGACCGTCGTCACGGTGCCACTGGTGCCGATAATCTGAAACCCTTCACGCGGGTTATCCGCATTATAAGGGCTAAAACTGGCGAGGTTTTCCTCAAAAAACCAACTCATCAGGGCGAAACGCGCGGCGTCATCTTCGACATCGGCGAATTGATCTTTCAGCGTGGCGACCCCCAGCGGAACCGAGATCCAGTCCACCACCCGCGCCGCGCCCTCGCCCTGGTGCTTAAACCCAGCATGCAGCCGCATAATCGCCCTTGGCCGTTCGGACGGCGTCACTTTTGTCAGGTCAATCCAGACCAGTTCCGTCGATCCACCGCCA
>JBLIGH010000328.1:0-3870 GCA_047636855.1 Pseudorhodobacter sp. | reverse complement strand
AATCAGAAAAACGACAGCCAGCACCTGCAAAAGAGAACCAAAGACATGCATGACATTAAGATGTCAGCTTGCCCGCCAACTGTCTGCAAACTCTTCAACAAAAAAGGCCTCTGCAATGCAGATGCCATTGAATAACTTACGCCAATTTACACTACACGCGCCCAGTTCTGGTTTGAGCACAGCAGTCCACCAGCCACACAGCCACGCAAACGCAGCGCGTCGCCGCTTACATCCATCTTCCCGATGTAAAGTTTGTTGTTGGATGGACGCCAAACTTGGCCTTCATAAGCACCGCCACCTTATGCGACCATACCGATCACCAAAGTCTTGCCGATGTTCTCGGACTGGTATTCGCCGTCTGCGTTAAACGTCCGGCTGATCACCCCACACACAGCCCCGCCACATGACGCGATTATGATATGGGCAAAGGCCCCGCAATCAACAATGACGTGGGGTCACGGCGATGCGTTGCAATTATTCGCCTGCCATGCATAAAAGCGGCAACTTCAAACAGGTGCTGCCATGATCCTTTTTCCCGCCATTGATCTTAAAGACGGAAATGCAGTGCGGCTGGTGCATGGAGATATGGAACAGACGACTGTTTTTAATGATGACCCCGCCGCGCAGGCCAAAGCCTTTGTGGCAGCCGGCTGTGAGTGGCTGCACCTTGTGGATCTGAACGGCGCTTTCGCCGGTGAGCCGGTGAATGCCGCCCCTGTCGAGGCGATTTTGAAAGCCTGCCCGGTCCCTGCCCAACTAGGTGGCGGTATCCGCGATATGGCCACGATTGAGCGCTGGCTGGACAAAGGCCTTGCCCGCGTGATCCTTGGGACGGTTGCAGTCGAAAACCCCGATCTGGTGCGTGAAGCAGCCAAATCGTTTCCCGGCCAGGTCGCTGTTGGTCTTGATGCCCGCAACGGCCGCGTCGCCACACGCGGCTGGGCCGAGGAAACAGACGTCATGGTTACCAATCTGGCCAAATCCTTCGAAGACGCAGGGATCGCCGCGATCATCTATACCGACATCTTGCGCGACGGGGCCATGAAAGGGCCGAACATCGACGCGACCGCCGATCTGGCGCGGGCAGTAAATATCCCCGTCATCGCCTCGGGCGGTGTGTCGTCGATGGCCGATCTTGTGGCAATTAAAGCAACTGGCGTGATTTCGGGCGCAATCTCTGGCCGCGCGCTTTATGATGGGGCTATTGATCTCAAGGCTGCATTGGACGCACTGCGCTGACCCTCATCATCTTGCCCTACAAACTCAAATCCCACCGCTTGCCGCACACGCAATGACAGCCTAGACAGAGCAAATGCTAAAAACACGCATCATCCCCTGCCTTGACGTCGCCGAAGGTCGCGTAGTGAAAGGCGTGAACTTTGTCGATCTGGTTGATGCAGGCGATCCCGTTGACGCGGCCATCGGCTACAATGCGGCGGGCGCGGACGAACTTTGCTTTCTGGATATCATGGCGACCGAGGAAAACCGCGGCACGATGTTCGATCTGGTCACGCGCACGGCCGAGAAGTGCTTTATGCCGCTGACTATCGGGGGCGGTGTGCGCACGCACCATGATGTGCGCGCCCTGCTGCTGGCTGGCGCTGATAAGGTAAGCTTTAACTCCGCTGCTGTCGCCAACCCTGATGTTGTCGCCGAGGCAGCGATCCGATTTGGCTCGCAATGCATTGTTGTCGCAATTGACGCGAAAACTGTGGCACCGGGCAAATGGGAGATTTTCACGCATGGTGGGCGCCGCGCGACAGGCATCGATGCCGTCGTTTTTGCCCGCACGGTCGTTGAAAAAGGGGCCGGAGAAATCCTGCTGACGTCAATGGACCGTGACGGGACGAAAGCGGGCTTTAACCTGCCGCTGACCCGCGCTATTTCGGAAGCTGTGCATGTGCCGGTAATCGCCTCTGGTGGGGTTGGCACGCTTGATCACCTTGTTGAGGGTGTGAAGATCGGCGGGGCCTCTGCGGTGCTGGCTGCCTCGATCTTTCACTTCGGCACCTATACCATCGGCGAGGCCAAGGCCCATATGGCCGCTGCCGGCATTCCCGTGAGGCTGACATGACCCTAGAAGATTTAGCCGACCTCATTGCTGCACGCAAAGACGCGGACCCAGAAAGCAGTTGGACTGCAAAGCTATTGTCAAAGGGGCCCGAAAAATGCGCCGAAAAATTCGGGGAAGAGGCCATAGAAGCGATTATTGAAGCCGTCAAAGGCGACAATGCCAAACTTACGTCCGAGGCGGCAGATGTGGTCTATCACTTGCTAGTCATGCTAACCGCGCGCGGCGTTACACTGAATGAAGTGATGGACGAACTTTCGCGCAGACAAAGCAACTCTGGTATCGCAGAGAAAGCAGCACGCACCTAAAGGCGCTTGACTTTAGCCTGGTCGGCTTAGCGTAACCCAATCAAAAATAGTGCGCGATTTTTCGACTGTGCGCCCTGCAAACTGGCTCTTGGCCGGTTTTGTTTCACGGTTGAATTCATCCAACCAAGTGGGCCGGTATGTCTCTTTCTTCGTCATTGGGATCGGCCGCACAGCTTCTTCGACTGGTTTTGGCGGCGATTTCAAAACATGCTCATTGGTTTCATGCACCAACTCGCTCAATAATTTTCTGACTTTTTTACTATCGGGAATCTTGACCGTTTTGACCTTATTACTCTCGGTCTCGATCAGGCTAAGCCATCCCTTGGCAGATGCGATCCGGTCTTTTGGCGGCACGCTTAGGGCTTTGTCGATTGCTGCCAGAAAAGATGGTTCAAATTCCGTGAAACGCCCCGCAAGTGGCAAATAGGGATCCTGATCATTATTTGTCAAAGCAGAAAGGCGTGTCTGACTGTTCGGCGGCGCATCACCCGAGATCAGATGATATATCGTCGCCCCAAGGGCATAAAGGTCACTGCACGGCTGTTGTTTGCCCTGCGATATATAAAACTCGTGCGGTGAATACCCATCCTTGACCACAAGCATTGTTGAGACGTTATCGATCTTCTTACTGGCCTCTTCGCGGGCGGCGCCAAAATCAATCAGCGAAGGACTGCCCCATTTATCGAGTAAGATATTATCCGGCGAGATATCACGATGCAGCAGATCATTGCGGTGGATCAAATCGATCGCATCAAGCGTTTTCACAAGAATGTCGCGTATTTGATCAGGGCTCAGCGGGTCACTGTCATCTTCGATGATGTCCAACAGATCGCGCCCGTGGATCAGATCAAGGACCATATACGCGGTCTCGTTTTCTTCGAAAACTTGATGGACGCTGACAATATTCGGGTGGCGTAGCTTGGCGATGCTGCGCGCTTCGCGCATGAACATTTCAACAATCTCACGATGCTGTGCATTGTAGCGGGCAGTGGTGACGCGGACTTGGGTTCCAAAACGAGAACAAAACGCACCCGGGAAGCATTCTTTGATTACAACATCACGGTCCAGATAGATATCTTTGGCAAGATAGGTGATCCCGAAACCCCCGCTGCCGACCTGCTGTTCAATCTTGAACTTACCGTTAAGCAATTGGCACCCCGACGGCAATGCTTCGGCAGCATCATCATCGGCAACTGGAAAATCAATTATTCTAGTTTCTTCCATGCGGGTATCCGTTTGCTCGGGTTTCGAGGGAAAACATCAACTCGTCAGGGAACTTAGCTAGATTAGGGTATCGCTTTTCAATGAGTCAATGTTGAAGAATTTTCAATTCAAGACAACGGCGGAAGTCAGCGCACAGGCTCATTTTTTTAACATCAAAGCTTTGAAGAAATGATCCCTGTGGCGAACCCGCCCATCCGCAATTCGCCAAACAAACGCTGATACTCGATCTTAGGGCAGTGGTTTTGGATCACATCGATGCCATGGGAC
>JBLIGH010000327.1:0-3901 GCA_047636855.1 Pseudorhodobacter sp. | reverse complement strand
GAAAAAGGCGCTTTGTAATGCCGCAACTGGAACAGTCACCCGGCAATTGTGCGCTTGAAAAGGCCTTGATTGTGATCAACCCCAATTCCGCGCAATCCGTGACCGATGGGATAGATGCCGCGATGACACCGCTGCGCGCGATGGGCATCCCGATCCGTTGTGTGACGCTGGCGCAGGGGCCGCCGGGGATCGAAAGTCAACGGCAAGCGGACCTGACAATCGCGCCGATGCTGCGGCTGGCAGCAGACCTAACGGATCAGGCGCGCGGTTATGTGATTGCCTGTTTTGGCGATCCTGGCCTGCATGCTTTGCGCGATGCAACAACACTGCCGGTCCTCGGGATACAAGAGGCCGCCGTGATGACGGCACTGACGTTGGGCCAACGCTTTGGCGTTATTGCGATCCTTCCCGCCTCGATCCCACGCCATTTGCGCAGTTTTGGCGCTATGGGGGTGCTGGACCGGCTGGCGGGCGACCGTGCCCTTGGTTTGGGTGTTGCGGAACTGGCCGAGCCGGGGCGCAGCCTTACCGCGATGATCGCCACGGGGCGGAAGTTGCGCGACATCGACGGCGCTGATGTGCTGATCATGGGCTGCGCTGGAATGGCGGCCTACCGCACCGTGCTGGAGGCGGAGCTGGGCCTGCCCGTCGTCGAACCCTGTCAGGCCGCTGCTGCAATGGCCTTGGGGGCGATCACACTGGGCCATTCCCATCGAATTGTCAAAAGGAGCATGGAATGCTGACCGAAGCGGCCAAGGGT
The DNA here is from genome assembly GCA_047636855.1 of Pseudorhodobacter sp. Lineage (GTDB taxonomy): Bacteria > Pseudomonadota > Alphaproteobacteria > Rhodobacterales > Rhodobacteraceae > Pseudorhodobacter. Next base: position 3,141 of record JBLIGH010000327.1, on the reverse strand, counting down.
GTTTTCACGATTGCGGTGACGCCGTTCAAACCAGATGGGGCGCTGGATCTGGACAGCGTGGACCGGGTATCCGATTTCTATCTGGAAAAAGGGGCTACAGGGCTGACCGTGCTGGGGATTATGGGCGAGGCGGGCAAGCTTACGCAGGCCGAAAGCCTTGCCATCGTGCGTCGCGTGGTGGCACGTGCCGGGGTTCCGGTGGTTGTTGGCGTCTCGTCCCCCGGTTTTGCCGGGATGCAGGCCTTGACCGCCGAAGCGGTGGCCGCAGGTGCGGCTGGCGTCATGGTCGCCCCAACACCGCAATTGCGCAATGATGATCAGATCCTCAGCTATTTCCAAACCGTGGCAGAGATGCTGGGCGATGTGCCATGGGTTTTGCAAGATTTCCCCTTGGCCACAACGGTCACCATTCCGACCAAAGTCATCCTCAAACTGGTCGAGACCTGCCCCACGTTGGTGATGCTGAAACATGAAGATTGGCCGGGCTTGGACAAAATCAGTGCGATGCGCGCAGCCAGCGATGCCGGTGCGCGGCGCATCTCGATCCTATGTGGCAATGGTGGGCAGTTTTTGCCCGAAGAGGTAATGCGCGGCGCCGATGGGGCCATGACGGGTTTTGCCTATCCCGAAATGATGGCCGGGGTTGTCGCGGCCATCGCCGCCGGAAACACCGAGCAGGCGCGTGATCTTTTCGATTGCTACCTGCCGTTGATCCGCTTTGAGGCGCAGCCGGGTCTGGGCCTTGCCGTGCGCAAATATATCCTGAGGCGGCGCGGTGCGATCGCCCATGATACTTTGCGCAAACCCGGCGCGGGCCTGAACAAAGCGGCAATTGCCGAAGTCGAAGCGCTGATTGTACGCCAAGACCGTAAACGCGCTGCCCTAACCTGACCCACGGGCGGCACGCGGCCTAAAAGATCGCAACATTTTTCCCAAAAATTTGCGCCTTCTTTTCGGCCTAAATATTGCGTTGGTGCGGGGGCTGGCCCCCGCTGCGGCTTCAATCCGGGACGTCAAGCTCTGCCAAAAGCGTTGCCCATTGCGCGCCGTGCATATCGCGGTCTTCACTGTGCCCCTGCACCACAGGGCGCGGAAAGGAAAACTTGATGACGTTCAGATCCGCGATATCAAAGCGTTTCAGCATCTGGCTGGGTTGTTGATAGAGCGCCGCAATCGCCTCGGTTTGCAAGGCGGCTACCAGCCGCGAAAACGCCTCGGGCGTGCCGCAAAACACGTCAATCGTTACCCAAAACGGCCCTGCGTTTTTCGACCGAACCTTTTGGGCGATTTCTGCGACGCAGCTCATGCGCTGACCTCAATGACGTCGATGCGAAAAGCCGCCATCGGATCGGCCAGATGCATCACATGGTTCAGCGCGAATTCATAAAGCGCACCGCGGTCCGATTGGGCGGGGGAATAGGGGAACGCGAAGGTTGGCAATTCCTCATCCTCGGTCAGCGGGTAATGCAACAGATGTGGGTTGGACAGTTTGCCAATCTCTGCCGCGGTCTCTGCATCCTGCGCGGTGATGATCAACAAAACGCCAATCTCTACTGGCGCGCCGACACGGTTTTCCATTGCGCCAAGCGCTGCATTCTGGCCCATAAGTCGGAAATCCAGCGAATAGCTGTCCGGCGAAAGGCCCATCCGCTTTTGCACCAACTCAAGCAAGAATCCCTGTAGCTTATCAGCCCAGGCTTGGGCGTTCGCGACATAATGCGCGTCGCGTAGAATAGCGATCAGCGTGGTTTGATAGCCGGCCAACCGCGCGCCTTCCAATTTCACGGTATAGGGTCCCGGCACCCATTTGGACCCGGTGACCCGCACGCGGCGATCGTCCAGCGCGTGATAACGGCTGTGAGTGACATCCAGATGCCCACCGGGTTCATACAGCAAGAACGGATCGGAATTCTCGTAAAGCATATGCGCCGAGACCGAATGCGGCGTGCAGCGCGCGCCATCGGCAAGTGGTTCGACCGTGAAACCTTCGGTATCGAAATCCACCAAGATCACGCCAGAGGTCGGGTTGGTGGAGCAAAGTGCGCCACATTCGCCGATTTTCGCGCCGTGCCAGGCCCCGCCCGCATGATCGCCGCGCGCCAAAGGCAAAGCTGCAATGATCGCGGTATCGGTGGTGCGGCCCGCGATGATGATATCAGCCCCGGTGGCCAAGGCCGCTTGAATTTGTTCCGCCCCGGCAAGGGCCACGATATTGGTCATCTCCCCAATCGCTGCCGCTGAAATCGGTGGCGCGGGGTCCAGCGGGCGGATGCGACCTTGCGCCAGCGCCTCGGTCACACGGGCGGCAGGCTGGCCCGAATAAAGCCGTGCGATGCGCAGGTTTTGGCCCAGTTCAGCCGCCAATTCGCAGGTGATCAGGTACATCCAATCGACGCAGGCATCCGCACCGCAAGTCCCAGAAGTGCCAATCACCAACGGCACGCCCGCCTCGGCACGGGCCAGCATCAGCTCTCGCCATTCCGATTTGGTGACGCTGCGCGCATATTTCGAAGTGCCGGACCCCAGCGAGAAGGGCCCACTGTCGGTGGACCCCCCGTCGATGGCAATCAGGTCAGGTTTGGCCGCGACTCCCCGGGCCAATGCCGCGCGGTCGAAACCAAGGCAAAGGACACCGGAGGGGATCAGGATGCGCGTGGGCATCAATCTTCGTCCATTGTGGGCAACGGTGGCTTTTTCAGGAATTGCCGCAAGAAGATCGGGGCAAGGAAGCCCAGAACGGCAGCGGTCCAAAGGCCAATCGCAATGGGCGAAGACAGCAGATACATCCAATCGCCATCCGACAAGATCATGGCGCGGCGCAAGTTATCCTCCATCGCGTTGCCCAGAAGGATGCCCAGAATGATCGGCACGGTCGGGATGTCGATCTTACGGCAGATATAGCCCAGCACACCGAAAGCCACCATCAACAGCAAATCAAAGCTGGATCCGGTCAACGAGTAGATCCCGACAAAAGCGACCATCGTGACACCCGGCAGCAAGATGTAGGATGGCACCGACAGAATTCTGACGAAGATCTTCACCATCGGCACGTTCATGATCAGCAGCATGACGTTGGCGATCAATAGGGCTGCGATCAACGACCAGACCACATCGGGGCGCTCGGTGAACAACAAAGGCCCC
>JBLIGH010000326.1:0-3906 GCA_047636855.1 Pseudorhodobacter sp. | reverse complement strand
CACGCGCAACGCCCCGGAATTCAACGGATTTTTGCAATCCCTTGACGGAAACTCTGTCGAATCCCGCATCGCGGCGGGGATCGCCAAAGGCGGGCGGCGCATTGCCCCCGTCGGGCAGTGATCCCCTCAACATGACAAATGCCGTCAGACAAGTGCAAGACTATTGCGGGCGCCAAAAGCCTTGTTACTTTGGCCTTATGCGTCAATTTGTCTTGCCTTTTCTATCGGTTGTGGCAGCGGGTTTCGCCCCGCAGCCCAGCCATGCCGAAATCAGGGCGCTGCTGATCGGGGTGGGGGACTATCAATATCTTGATGCCGATCTGAAAGGGCCGGGGTTCGACGTCGCCTTGATCGCTGAAACCATGGTCGCACGCGGGGCAAAACCTGCCCTGATCACCGCCCTGACCACGATGCCCGACGCGCCGGGTTTGCCCGTTGGTCTGACCCTTGGCACCCCGACACGGGCCGAGATTGTCGCGGTCATGACCCACCTCGAGGCGACGGCACAACCGGGTGACACCGTGGTGTTCTATTTCTCCGGCCATGGCTCGCAAGCCCCCGATGCCAGTGGCGACGAACAAGGTGGCCCGGACGAGATTTTGCTGCCCTCCGATGCGGCCGGCTGGAAAGGCGCTGTTGCGGCGGTCGAAAACGCATTGCTGGATGATGAGCTGAACGATTGGGCGGCACGGTTGACCGCGCGCGGTGTCAAACTGGTCGGGCTGATTGACGCGTGCCACTCTGGCACCGGGTTTCGCGCGGTTGGGGGCAGCGGCACCGCCCGCGTGCTGGACGCTGAAATGTTGGGCATTCCTGACGATGCGCCCAATGCAGTGGGCCAACCGACAGCACCGCTGACCGGCGAATTTGCATTCCTGTATTCCTCGCAATCCGACCAACGCAGCTTTGAATTTCCGCTGGGCGAAGGGGCCGATCAACGCTGGCATGGGGCCTTCACCCTGGCCCTTGCCCAAGTGCTGCGCGGTGCCCCCGGCGCAAGCTGGCGTCAGGTCCTTTCCGCCACGCGCGACCGCATGACCCAAGGTTCCGTGCGGCAAGAACCCGATGGCGAAGGCACGATGCTGGACCAAATGGTGTTTGGCGATGGCGCGGCCACGGCTCGTTTCGCTGTGACGGCAGGAAAGCTGCAAGCAGGGCTGCTGCAAGGTCTGACCGAGGGCAGTCTGGTTGCGCTTTATGCCGACGCTGCGGGCGGTGCGCCCTTGGGGCAAGTTGCCCTCGCCCAGTTGACCGCCAGCAAGGCGGATCTACGCACCGATACCTTGCCCAAGACGGCCGCTTGGGCTGAGCTGACCACGCCTGCCGCCCCCCCCGCCTTGCGCCTTGCGCCCGCGCAAAGGCTGGATGACGGCGATTACCACGAGCATCTAGCAGCACTGAGTGCGGTTATCGCCGATGGCATTGCCGTGATCGATGCCGCAAGTCCCGATCTCATTCCGCTGCTGACGGGCGGCACCTTAGCGCTGGCCGGGGCCGATGGCATGCTTGACCCGCTCGGCCCGATGTCCAGCCCCCGCGTGACAATGCGGGACGGCGAAACCGTGACCGAGGCCAGCTTTCGCCTGCTCGAAAACGCTGCCCATAGCACCCGTATTCGCGCGGTTTTGGCCGGGCTTGGTGGGCGTGGGCTTGGCATTGGCGGCCCACCAATTGATGTGGCGATCGAACGCCGCAGCGCCGCCCCCGATTGCAAACGCGGCAATGCCAGCAGCCCCCATGACCCCGCCAAAGGCGTTACCGATTGCGACGAACTGTGGCTGACATTGACCAATCGATCTGGCCGCCTGCAGGACGTGACGGTCCTGTATCAAGCCCAAGACTTTACCCTGACGCCGATTTTTCCGACCCAAAACCTGTCTAACCGGCTCGCGCTTGGCGAAAGCATTCGCATTGGCCTGCGGATCGAAAACCCCGACAACACCGATGCCGCCGAGGAAATTCTGATCGCGGCGCTATCGCCCGAGGTAAACGAACGCCGGGCCGATCTTTCGGCACTGGCCACACCCGAACGATTGCGCGACACCGGGGCTGCAGGCGGCGCTGGCGCCCTATTTGGCACGGTCGCCGCCTTGATGGACCTCGATGCAGGCACTGCCACCCGCGCCTTTGCCCTCAAACGCCCTGCCCTGTCTTTGCTGCGACAATCCGTGCGCCTGACACCACGTTCCCCTGAATGACCTTTTGACGAAACTCACTTTGCCGCTTCAGCCCAGAAAGAAAGATATGACGATGAAACTGACCCAAACTTTAATCACATTATTGCCTCTGACGCTCTGCGCGGGGCTAGGCTCTGCACAGACCGCGCCGGATTTCAGTGCTGCGGTGCATGACCCGGCCACCGCCTCGCCGTTCAATTTTGCGCAAAGTGGGATGAAAGCGGCCCGTACCAAACAGGCCGCAGAACAGACCAGCGGTGCGCGTGTTGTGGGTGGGGAATTGGCCGACCAAGGCGAGTGGCCTTGGCAGGTCGGGTTGATGATCAACGGTGCGCCCGCTGGCAGTGCAGGCCATTTCTGCGGCGGCTCGATGTTACTGGATGGTTGGGTTCTGACCGCCGCCCATTGCGTCCATATGTCTGATAACGAGGGCATATACCGCGATATAAACCCGCAAGCCATCTCGGTTCTGGTAGGCACCAATGACCTTGCCGATGGGTCGGGCGATCTGATCCAAGCGGTGAAAATCCTGCGTCACCCAGACTATCTGGGGACCGAATTCGACAATGACATCGCGCTGATCAAACTCGCGCGCGCGCCAAATGTTCCCTTCGCTACGATCAAAGTGCCGGATGCCGAGTTTGGCGACTATTTGGATCAGCCCGGTGTGACCACCACCGTAACCGGTTGGGGCCTGACCGAAGGCGGCGATCACCCCGAGCAGCTCCGCGAAGTGCAGATCCAGATGATGGATCGCAATTTGTGCAACCAATCCATGCTGGAAAGTCGGGCTGAAGAAGCCGCCAAAGGCTTTGGCTATGCGGTTAAAGTCTTTGGTCTGTCAGATGATGCCGCCTATTCCGCCTGGGATGCGCTGGTTGCTGGCGTCAAGCCGCCCATGTCGGAAAACATGCTGTGCTCTGGCACATTCGAGGGCGGCAAAACCGCTTGTTCCGGTGATAGTGGCGGGCCTTTGGTCGTCTCGCTGACCGATGGCGGCTATATTCAAGCCGGGATCGTTAGCTGGGGCCTATCCGGGGCCGAAGGTAAAGGCTGCAACGAGAACGCGCCGTTCTCGGCCTATACCCGCGTGTCGAACTATCTGCCTTGGCTCGAGGCCACCATTCAGGCCAATTGATCCCGGCCATTGCAATGTAAATCGAGAAAGCCTGCGTAACAGCGCAGGCTTTTGAGCTTCAAAAGATCCGCGAAACCGATCATCGGCGAAAGGCCCGCTTTGGGGTTTTGCCGTTGGTTTTCAATGTCTATTCCCTGCCTCAGGCGGCAAGCAATCGCAATGGGCTGATGTCCCCCATGATGCGGCTCACTTCGCCCACAGTCAGGCACGGTCGCGCCGGTGGCCCGTTCAGGTAATCGGCATCTTTGGGGGGCGGCAATACCGCATCAAGCGCCCGCAGATCCTGTTGCGACAGCGCCTGCCGCGTCATTGGCCCAAGCAAAAGGGATTCTGACCAGCACCCATTGGCGCGAACAACTTCGTGGCGATCGCAGGCGAAATGGATCCAAGTCATTTCGGTCTTGCCCTTCATGTGGCGAATACCGGGCAGCGAGCAGAGGGATTTGGCCGGGACAAAGACTTCGGTCGCAAACAGGTCATGCAGTTGATTTCTGCCGCCGACCAAAATTCGGTGTTGCGGCGAAACGATCATATCGCGGGCGGGCAGGTTCGGGCCAAGCGCCCCGGCCCGCATGAACACTGGCTTTGCAT
>JBLIGH010000325.1:0-3935 GCA_047636855.1 Pseudorhodobacter sp. | reverse complement strand
AAGCCCTGTAAATAAGCCATATTTTTCAGGTGTTTTTGGTGACCCCGGCAGGATTCGAACCTGCAACCTGCCCCTTAGGAGGGGGCTGCTCTATCCAGTTGAGCCACGAGGCCATCCGGCTCTTCATGCGGTTTCTGAATTGATTTCGCAAGCCGGCGGTCAAATAATTTGAAAATTATCCGAGTGAGGGCAGAAAAGGGGGAGTGACATTGGCCCACCACCCCCCCTTTTTGACCAGCCCGCCCGTCAGAGAGCTTGCAAGACAGGCTGGAACTGTTTTGAGTCAGATCGACCCGTTAGCGGTAACATACTGCATTAAGCAGACTTGGACAAGCCGGGTTTTCGGGGTAACAGTGAAGTTATCGTTCCAGAATGAGGCGCGCTTAGTGACCAAACCAACCGATACCGTTTCTCGACGCACCCTTACGCTTCGCGATGTCTCTGAGGCGTCGGGGGTCAGTGAGATGACTGTCAGCCGCGTCTTGCGCAGCAGGGGCGATGTCTCGGAGGCGACGCGGGCGAAAGTGCTGTTGGCGGCCAGAACGCTTGGCTATGTGCCAAATAAGATTGCCGGGGCTTTGGCCAGTCAAAGGGTCAATCTGGTGGCGGTGATCATCCCGTCACTCTCCAACATGGTTTACCCCGAGGTGATGACCGGAATTACCAGTGTTTTAGATGAAACCGGGCTGCAGCCAGTGGTTGGGGTTACGCATTATCTGCCTGAACGTGAAGAAGCGGTGCTGTATGAGATGCTGTCCTGGCGCCCCTCGGGCGTGATTTTGGCAGGGTTGGAACACACAGAATCGGCCCGCGCGATGCTCGGAAATGCAGGCATCCCGATCGTCGAGATCATGGATGTGGACGGCACGCCGATTGATAGCGTTGTTGGTATTTCGCATCGACGCGCCGGGTTGAAAATGGCTGAAGCGATTTTGGCTGCCGGCTATAGGCGAATCGGGTTTCTGGGCACGATGATGCCGCATGACCACCGCGCTAAAAAGCGGCTGGATGGCTTGCAAGAAGGGCTGAATGCGGCTGGGATCACTATTGTTGACCACGAGTATTACTCGGGTGGCTCGGCGCTTTTGAAGGGCCGCGAGATGACGCAGGCGATTCTGGGCCGCAACCCTGATCTGGATTTCCTGTATTATTCTAACGACATGATCGGCGCCGGTGGTCTGCTTTATGCGTTGGAAATGGGCATTGATGTGCCGGGGCAATTGGGGATGGCGGGCTTTAACGGGGTGGAACTGCTGGATGGATTGCCGCGTCGCTTGGCGACGATGGACGCTTGCCGTTTGGAGATTGGCAATATTGCGGCGGAAATTATCGCAGGCAAGCGCCCGGGCGGGATCGTCGGGGGCGAGGTGGTAGAGCTATCGCCGATCTTGCAGCCGGGCGATACCATTCGGCGCTTGTAGCCTGCGGCTGGCGTGGCCGGGGGACTTCGCGTCCCCCGGACCCCATTTGCGGACCCCGGTGGGATATTTCGACCGAAAAGAAGGTGAAACGGCTTAGGCCAGCAAGCGGGTTAGGCTGGCACCGCGAATGGTTGTGGTGACGATCTGACCTTCGGGTTGATCGCTTTCGAAGTGAACTTCGGTGAATTGCGCGGTCCGGCCCATGCGCGGGCCTTCTGTCAGAATCGTATGGGTCTTGCCGATTTGCGCCGTAAGATGGCGTTGCAGGGCCTCATCACCCGCGGCACGCAAGCGGGCGGCGCGGGCTTTGATCTGCGCGCCATTCACCATTGGCATCCGCGCGGCAGGTGTGCCTTTGCGGGCACTGAAGGGGAAGACGTGCAAGAAGGTCAGGTCGCAATCTGTGATCAGCTTCAGCGAGTTTTCAAACATCGCGTCTGTTTCCGTTGGAAAGCCCGCGATAATATCAGCACCAAAGGTAATGTCGGGGCGAAGGCTGCGCGCCTCTTGGCAAAAGGCAATCGCGTCGTCGCGCAGGTGGCGTCGCTTCATGCGTTTGAGGATCATGTCATCGCCTGCTTGCAAGCTTAGATGAAGATGCGGCATCAGGCGCGGTTCGGTGGCGATGGCCTGCATCAGGTTCTCGTCAACCTCAATCGAATCAATCGAGCTGATCCGTAGCCGTGCCAAATCCGGGATCAGGCGCAAGATGCGCATCACAAGATCACCCAGGCGCGGCGTCGCAGGCAAATCAGCCCCCCAAGAGGTAAGGTCAACGCCGGTCAGCACCACCTCGTGAAAGCCCTTGTCGACCAGGCGCTTGATCTGTTCGATCACCACGCCCGCCGGAACCGACCGCGAATTGCCGCGGCCGTAGGGGATGATGCAGAAGGTGCAACGGTGGTCGCAACCGTTTTGCACCTGAACATAGGCGCGGTGGCGGCCAAAGCCATCAATCAAATGGCCCGCCGTTTCGCGCACCGACATGATGTCATCAACCTGCACTTTTTCGGTGACGCCAATCAGATCGGGGGCCTTCAGGCCGCGCCAGGTTTCGGCCTGCATCTTTTCGGTATTGCCGATTACCCGGGTGACTTCCGGCATCGCGGCAAAGGTCTCGGGTTCGGTTTGCGCGGCACAGCCGGTCACGATCACCGGCACCCCGGGGTTTTCGCGCGACAACTTGCGAATTTCTTGTTTGGCTTTGCGCACGGCTTCTGCCGTCACAGCGCAGGTGTTCACCACGACCGCGCCTTCAAGCCCGGCGGCGGCGGCGAGTTCCTTCATGGCCTCGGTTTCATAGGCGTTCAAGCGGCAGCCCAAAGTGGCAAAGATGGGTGCGTTCATGTGTTCGCCGCCAAAAACGCAGGCGAAAGCATGCCATCAAAGACATGCGCAACGGGCCCAGTCATCCAGACGCCATCTTCGCGCCAGTCAATCTCTAACATGCCACCATCGACATCCAAACGAACCTTGCGCCCGGTCACGCCACGCAAATGGGCCGCAACGGCCACAGCACAAGCGCCCGAGCCGCAGGCCAAAGTGATGCCCGCGCCACGTTCCCACACCCGCATGCGCAAATGGTCTGGGCCAAGCTGCGAGACGAATTCAACATTGGTCTTTTGGGGGAACAGCGGGTCAATCTCAAACCGCGCGCCAAGCCCCGCCACATCAACGGTCTGCGCATCCGCGACAAAGAAAACGCAATGCGGGTTGCCCATACCAACGCCCACGGGGTCACCGGGAAGCGGCAAGTGCAGCGGGTCCACCGCATTAGACAAGGGAATATCTGCCCAATCCAGCTGCGGCAGACCCATATTCACGGAAACCAAGCCATCTGCGCGGCGCAAGGCGGACAGCCCGCCGCGCATGGTTTTCAGGGTCGTGGCCTGCGCGCCGTTCTGTCCCATCACCAAATCCGCAACGCAGCGCGTGGCATTGCCGCAAGCTTGGGCGCGGCTGCCATCGGCATTCCAGAAATCCAGCGTGAATTCGGCATCTTCGGCATCTCGGATCTCTGCCAGCTGGTCAAAGCCGACGCCGCGATTGCGATCGCCCAAGGCGCGGGCCAAAGCGGGGGTGACCACCGCCTCGCGTCCACGCGAGTCGATGACGACAAAGTCATTGCCGAGCCCATGCATTTTCAGAAAGGCGAGGCCTGTGGGGTGCGAAACCTGATTCATACCGGCCTTTTACGCCCCCGGATATGTTTTTGCCAGAGACTGTAAGATTAATGCAGTTTTACGCTTGACCCCCCGGACCGAAGTTTCTAGGAAGCGCCAGTGTGGGCCGGTAGCTCAGCCGGTAGAGCAACTGACTTTTAATCAGTAGGTCTCGGGTTCGGATCCCGACCGGCTCACCAATTTATCAGACAGTTGTGATACGTCAGGGTTTTTGGACTCTGGCGTTAGCTGTCTGCCTTTCGCGTCAGGGTTTTTGACCTTTGGCGTGGTTTCGGGCCAGACTGTGCGATAATCTGTTGGGCTGATATCACAAAACCTCAACCAGCGCCGC
>JBLIGH010000324.1:0-3938 GCA_047636855.1 Pseudorhodobacter sp. | reverse complement strand
TTTACTTAAGGGTTACAACCGTGAGTTTGCCGTTCACGCGGTCTGCAACAAACTCGATGTCTTTGCCTTCCGTTAGCAATTCCATCATTTCGGGGGCTGCCACGCGGAAAACCATGGTCATGGCAGGCATTTCAAGCGCGACAAGTTCTTCGTGGATGATCGTGACCTTGCCAGCTTTTTCGTCGATCTTTTTGACGACACCCTTGGTGAACGTTTCGGCCGAGGCCATTGATAGGCCCGCTGCAAGAACGGCGGCAGTCAGGGCGGTGATTTTCAGAATATCCATGATAGGCTCCGATAAAAATGAAAGTTTGGGGGGTCAGTTGACGGCCAATGTGCCGTGCATTCCGGCCTCGTAATGGCCCGGGATCAGGCAAGCGAATTCGAACTGGCCCGCATTTGCGAAGGTCCAGACGATGGTGCCCTTTTCGCCGGGTTGCAGCCGGACAGCATTCGGATCGTCATGTTCCATTTCCGGAAACCGCGCCATCAGCTCTTTGTGCTTGGCGTTGTTTTCAAACGTGTCCATGACAAATTCATGCTCGGCCTCGCCATCGTTTGTGATCGTAAAAATCACCGTCTCGCCAGCTTTGAATGTAAGTTGGCGCGGCGCAAACAGCATTTCGCCATCATCCGTTTCAGTCAACGAAATCTTGATCTTGGTCATGCCACCGGTCTTTTTTGCGTGCTTACCGACTTCCATCATTTCGCCGTGGCCCCCTTCATGCGTTCCCGCAGCATGGGCGGGGGCGGCGGTGAGCGCCAGAAGCGCTGCAATCATCATAAGCTTCATATTGTCATCCTATACGTGTTTTGAACCCACTCGGGGCCATTGCGGGCAATTACCCTTTAAGCGCCGGGCGTGGGGTGATCTGCGTTTTTGGGTTGTCGTTTGATGTGAATTCGGGCAATTCGCCGGTCCATTCATAGGCTTGGGTGCCGGGTGGGTTTTTGTACCAGCCGGGGTCCGCGTAATCATCGGACCCGATGCCTTCGCGCACTTTCACCACCGAAAACATGCCGCCCATCTCGATCGGGCCATAAGGTCCCCATCCTGTCATCATCGGTACGGTATTGTCGGGCAAGGGCATCTCCATCACACCCATATCCGCCATCCCGGCCATGCCCATCGGCATGTATTCCGGCTGATGTTCGCGGATCATCCCCGTCAATTGGCGCTTATCAACCCCAATGAAGGTTGGCACGTCGTGGCCCATCGCATTCATCGTGTGGTGTGATTTGTGGCAATGGATCGCCCAATCGCCTAGATGGTCTGCGTCAAATTCATAGGCGCGCATGGCGCCCACGGGAATGTCGATCGACACTTCGGGCCATTGCGCCGACGGCGGAACCCAGCCGCCATCGGTGCAGGTAACCTTGAAGTCATAGCCGTGCATGTGAACCGGGTGGTTAGTCATCGTCAGGTTGCCAACCCGCACGCGTACCCGGTCGCCTTTGTTGACCACAAGCGGGTCGATATCGGGGAAGACACGGCTGTTCCAGGTCCAGATGTTAAAGTCTGTCATGGTCATGATGCGGGGCACATAGGTGCCCGGATCGATGTCAAACGCATTCAAAAGGAACGCAAAATCACGGTCCACCGGCATGAAGGCCGGGTCTTTTGGATGGACGATAAACAGGCCCATCATTCCCATCGCCATCTGCACCATCTCATCGGCATGCGGATGGTACATGAAGGTGCCCGATTTCACCAAATCAAACTCGTATACATAGGTCTTGCCGGGCGGAATCGCTGGATGGCTGAGGCCCCCCACACCGTCCATGCCCGAGGGCAGAATAAGCCCGTGCCAATGCACGGTGGTGTGTTCGGGCAGGCGGTTGGTCACAAAGATGCGCACGCGGTCGCCTTCGACGGCCTCGATTGTCGGGCCGGTCGACTGTCCGTTATAGCCCCACAGATAGGCGATCATGCCTTCTGCCAACTCGCGCTCTACCGGCTCTGCCACAAGATGGAACTCTTTGACATTGCCGTTCATCCGGTGCGGCAGCGTCCAGCCGTTCAGCGTGGTGACCGGCGTGTAATCCGGCCCAGAGGAAGGGCGTGGCGTGATCTGCGTGGCCGCCGTTTCCATCAAAGCCGCTTCGGGCAGGCCCATGTTGATGGTTTGGCTTCAAGCGCGGGTCGAAATGAGTGCAGCACCCGCGCCGACACCTAAAATTTGACGTCTGTTCATTGCATTTGCTCCTGTTTCAATGAGGGGGGTCGCCAGCGGCGAGCGCTGTGCCGCCGCCGACCGAGGTTGCAACCCCGCCGCCGTAAATTGCTGCCACAAGATTGGCATCGGCCAGCCAGAAGTCGCGGCGCGCAGATGCTTCCATCAGATCGCTTCCAAGCCGCGCACGGGTGTCGGCCAACAGCCCGAACGTGTTGGTGATCATGCCGTTATAGGATAGCAAAGCTTCCTCTTCGACCGAGCGGCGCAACGGCAAAACCGCATCGCGGAAATGGCGCGCGATCTGATGGCTTCCCGTATAGGACAGATAGGCCGAACGGGCCTCGGACCGAACATTGACGGCCATTTGTGCCAATTCATTTGCGGCGCGCATATAGGTAGTTTCGGCCCGGCGCTTGCGGGCTTTGCCGCTGTCGAAAATCGGGATGTCGAATTCAACCTCGACCTGCGGTGTGGTCTCGGTCTTGCGGTCGCCATCTTCGATTTCCCGTTCGGCCTCAAAGCCTGCGATGATCTCAAGATCGGTCAGGGTGCGCGTGGCTTCGGTGAGGTCTTGTTCTTTTGCCGTCGCCTCCAATTCCAATTTTGCCACTTGCAGGTCGACGCGTCTCGACAGCGCTTCCGCCTCGATTTGTGGCCGGGCGACCAAGCCGTTTGGCAGTCTGGGCAATGCATCGGGAACGAAGTAATCGACTTCCGTACCCCAAAGCCCCAATTCGCGGGCCTGACCGGACTTGTTCAATGCACCCGTTTCGTCCAAGCGCGCCGCGAGCTCTGATGCGGCATTGGCCGTTTCTTGCGCCTGTGCAATCAGGGCTGCGGCTTCAAATGCGGCCACGGCGTCGATCCAAGCTGTGCGGGTATCGCCTGCAACCCTTAGCGTCGCTTCGGCTGCGCGTAGCTGGGCTTGGCGAAACCGAAGATCGGCAATGGCCACACAGCGATTCCGGGTCAGCAAGGACAGGATATTATTGGCGATCCGGCCCTCGATGGCTCGGTAAGCGCCCAAACCCGGGGCACCAATGCCCAAAACTTCAACGGAAACGGTCGGGTTGGGTTGCAAACTTTGCTGCCAAAGTTCGGTAGCGGTCAGGCCCAAATCCGCGTAGGCCGCTTGCAACCCTTTGTTATTCAACAGCGCCACCTGAACGGCTGTGTCGGCGCTGAGCGTTTTGCGGTGGGTCAGGGCATGCACGCGCATTGCGTTGGCCTCGGCTTCGGCCGCATTTTGGATCCAGACCGTTTCTTTGCCAATCGCGGTACGGGCGGTTTCACCCACGGCGGCAAATCCAGCCCGAGTGTCGGAAAGGGCCGCGATCTGATCGGGATTTGTGCAGCCGCAAGCAACAACAACCCGCCGACGCGAAGGATATTGGCGATAGCCATCAGTTTGTCCTCCCGCTTGCCGGGGCTTGCCCGTCATTCAAACCACGCCACGGGGCGGGGCTAGAGGGCGCTCTGGCGTCGTACCCGCTGGCGGAAAACCAGGTTGCGTGCGAATGCTGATTGCCGGATCTACAGCGGGTTTGAAGGCTGGCACAACAGGAATAACCTCGTTGCAGGCAGCCAAAGCAAACGGCATTAAAGCCGCCAAGTATAGGGTTCGCATATATATTTATCCGTATCCATGACAAAGACTGCCACGCGGCACGCTTGGCGACACCTGTACCGGTCGCCCGGTTGGATCAGAGACTTGGTGGGCGGTGAAAGCCTTAAGGCTGCGCCTGCGCGCGCAGACCCCGG
>JBLIGH010000323.1:0-3975 GCA_047636855.1 Pseudorhodobacter sp. | reverse complement strand
GACGTGGGTGCTGCCCGCACTGGCGGCAACCGAAGGCATGTTGTTTGATCTGGTGATCGACGATCAGGATCATAGCCAGGATTTGCTGCGCCGGGGCGAGGTTGCCGCGGCCATCACCGGCGCATCGGACCCGGTGCAAGGCTGCGATTGCCTGCCGCTTGGGCTTTTGCGCTATCACGCCACCGCCAGCCCCGACTTCATGGCGCGCTGGCTGCCCGATGGGCCAACGCGTGCCGCCCTTGCGCTTGCCCCGGCGCTGACCTTTTCCGATAAAGACCGCTTGCAACGCGATTGGCTGCGCGGCCAAACCGGGGCGCGCGCCCCCCATCCGACCCACCGGATCGCGTCCAGCCATGCCTTTGTCGAAGCGGCCCTTTTGGGCCTAGGATGGGGCATGAACCCCGAACCGCTGGTCGCCAATCATTTGGCCAGCGGCACCCTGCTCGAGCTTGCCCCTGGCACGCCACTAGATGTGCCGCTGTATTGGCAGTTCGCCCGGCTTACCGCCCCGGCCCTTGCGCCATTGACCAAAGCGATCCGCGCGCAGGCCGCCAAACATCTTTTGCCCTCAATCTGAAATCAACGCCCGATTTTCGGCGGCATGGCATTTGAGTGATGCTATACCAAAGCGATGTTGTTTGACCTGCCAGACCCTGCCACCCTGTACCGCGCCTTGCTGGCGCGCGACGACCGTTACGATGGCCAGGCCTTTGTCTGCGTCGGCACCACCGGTGTCTTTTGCCGGCTGACCTGCCCGGCCCGCAAACCCAAAGCCGAAAACTGCACCTTTCGCGCCACGGTGGGCGAATGCCTTCAGGCCGGGTTTCGCGCTTGCAAACGCTGCCATCCGTTACAGCCGATGGCCGTGGCCGACCCCGCCATCGCAGCCCTTCTTGCCGCGCTGGAAGCCCGCCCGGATTATCGCTGGACCGAGGGCTGCATCGCGCGGATGGGCCATGACCTTTCGACCGTCCGCCGCGCGTTCAAACGCCACTTTGGCATGACCTTTCTGGAAATGGCCCGCCAACGCCGCCTGCGCGACGGGTTCGAGGTGCTGTCGCTGGGCGGCAAAGTGATCGAGGCGCAGGTGGATGCCGGTTTCGCCTCTGCCAGCGCCTTTCGGGCGGCTTTCGCCAAGCTGCTGGGCCGCGCACCCGGCGATCTTGCGCCCAAGGCGCTGTTGCTGGCCGATTGGATCCAAACCCCGATTGGCGACATGATCGCAGTCAGCAGTGCCTCGCAATTGCACCTTCTTGAATTCGTTGAACGCAAGGCTTTGCCCCGCGAACTTGCCAAGCTCGCGGGTTTTGCCAAGGGGGATCTTGGGATCGGCACCACCGCCCCGACCGAGCAGTTGCGCGCCGAGCTTTCGGGGTTTTTCGCCGGGCGCAACGCTGTGTTCCACACGCCGCTTGCGCTGCACGGCACCGCCTTCACCCGCGATGTCTGGGCCGCGCTGCGCCAGATCCCGCCGGGTGCCACCCGCAGCTATTCGCAGATTGCCACTGCGATTGGACGCCCAAGTGCTATCCGTGCCGTTGCCCGCGCCAATGGCGCAAATCAGATTGCCCTGCTGATCCCCTGCCACCGTGTGCTTGGCGCGGACGGCGCATTGACGGGCTATGGCGGCGGGCTTTGGCGCAAACAACGCCTGTTGGAAATCGAAATGCAGTACCAAACCTAAACTGCAAAAAGGCCTGTCCCATGACCCAAAGTGAAAAAGCGCGCCACTTCAAATCCCTGCACCAAATGGGTGCCCCCTTGATCTTGTATAATATCTGGGACGCAGGCAGCGCCAAAGCCGTCGCAAAATCCGGGGCACGCGCTATTGCTACAGGCAGCTGGTCGCTTGCGGCCGCCCAAGGCTTTGATGACGGCGAGGCGATCCCGTTGGATTTGGTTCTGCAAATCGCCGCGCGCATCGCCCAATCCGTCGACCTGCCACTGAGCGTCGATTTTGAAACCGGCTATGCATCTGACCCGGCAGGCATCAGCGCCAATACCCACCGCCTGCTGGAAACCGGGGCTATCGGCGTTAATTTTGAGGATCAGGATCTGAAAAGCACCGGTCTTTACACGGTTCCCGATCAGGTGGCCCGACTGGCCGCAATGCGGGCTGCCGCAGATCACGCTGGCGTGCCGCTTTTCATCAACGCCCGCACCGATTTGTTCCTGAAATCGCTGAAAACCGGCAATCACGCTGCCTATATCGACGAGGCCCTAAGCCGCGCCGATGCCTATGCCAAAGCCGGGGCGGATGGGTTCTTTGTGCCGGGCCTGACCGACCCAGACCTGATTGCGCGCATCACCGAAAAATCCCCGCTACCGGTAAATGTGATGATGATGGGCGATAAAATTTCTATCGCGCAGGCCACGCAATGTGGTGCGGCCCGCATCAGCTTTGGCCCCGCCCCGTACAGAAATGCGGTGCAAGAGCTGACCCAAAACGCATTCAGCCTCACGCAAGCTTGATCGCTTACTTTGGCACCGCAAAGGTCAAGTTCGCCCAAAGCGATTCCCAAACCACCGATTTTTCCGCCGCAAGCGCTGCGGCGGGCTCGCGCATCACGACGGCATCGACCATGTAAGAATACCCCGGCTGCACCGGCAGCTGGGCCACCCCCTGATCATCGGTCATAAACACCTTGCGC
Organism: Pseudorhodobacter sp.; assembly: GCA_047636855.1. Taxonomy (GTDB): domain Bacteria; phylum Pseudomonadota; class Alphaproteobacteria; order Rhodobacterales; family Rhodobacteraceae; genus Pseudorhodobacter. Next base: position 1,324 of record JBLIGH010000323.1, on the reverse strand, counting down.
GCAACATCACCGCTCAAGGATTTCTCGAACAGTTCCAGCGGTACATTGGCGCGTGCAGCACCCTGATAGGTCAGCCGAACCCGGATATCGCCGCGCACCAGATAGGGGTTGTCCAGCGCCACCAGCTCGGTCTCTAGGCCCATGTCGCGGTCATTGCCTTGCGCTGCGCCAACACCGATCAGCGATTTTGAAAACCGGGTGTAATATTCCGAGAACCTCTCTTGGCTCAACCCGCGCGCCAGATGTTGCGCCTCAAAACGCTCAAGCCCCTTATGCCCCAGAAACGTTTGGAACTTTTCCATACCATCATAGCTGACCACATCGCCCGAGGATTGGTAGACCGCCACATGCAGCCCCTCGCCCAAAGCGTCCATGTCCAATGCGGGCGTATCGCCGATCCGGCCCGGAACAGGCGCTACTGTGTCACCCAAGCTCATGTCAAACCGCGTGAACCATTTCGGAATATAGGCCAGCCGCACCGCCGTGCCGCCATTGCCTGCGAAATTCTGCCCGTTGACAAGCAACGCCTCAAGTTTACTTTCTGCCTTGGGTTGGTAGTCGATTGGCTCGATCCATAATTCATGCGCCGTAGCTGCCTGAACAGCCGCAAACCACATCACCGACAACCATAGAATGAACCGCATGCTGAACTCTCCTCTTATTGCTCCAAAGGTGTGGCTCGCCCGTCTGCTGTCAAGCCTCATCATCCTGTGGCTGGCGATTTCTACCGCACTGGCGCATGAGGTTCTGCCCGCCATTGGGGATATGACCCAGGCCGATGGTCGGCTGGAATTCGACATCCGCCTGACTATCGAGGGCTTCATTGCCGGGATCGATCTGGGCACCGCCAGCGACACCAATGCCACGCCGCAAGCCGCGCGCTATGACAGCCTGCGCGCCCTGTCACCCACCGCGCTGGAAACCCGTTTTGCGGACTTCTGGCCGCTGATGGCGGCGCGCATCACCGTGCTGGTCGATGGCACGCCGATCTTGCCGGAACTCGCCGTCCTGAGCGCAGGCGAGACCGGCGACACCGATACCCCCCGCGCCTCGGTTTTACGCTTTTCGGTGCCGTTACCACAAGGCGCGCAAAGCGTGCAGGTCGGTTGGGCGGCCGAGTTTGGCGCGCTGGTCTTGCGGCAAATGGCGGTCGACAAACCCTATGACGGGTTTTTGGAAGCCGGCGTGCTAAGTGACCCGATCCGGTTGCAAGGTGGCGATCAGGCCGGGCAATGGCAAACTTTCCTGAATTATATTCCGGTGGGCTTTGACCATATCATCCCCAAGGGGCTGGACCATATCTTGTTCGTGCTGGGCTTGTTTT
>JBLIGH010000322.1:0-3999 GCA_047636855.1 Pseudorhodobacter sp. | reverse complement strand
GATTTATTCACTTAGCACCCCTATACCGCTATGGCATATCATATGATCTGGGAGAGATTAAGTGACTGATTTTGTTATACAAACCCCGTCAATTGCGGCGATTCCGGTGGCGGGGGGCGGGTCATTTCCCATTCGCCGGGTTTATTGCATTGGTCGAAATTACGCCGCCCATGCCGTTGAAATGGGTCACGACCCAGATCGCGAGCCACCGTTCTTTTTTCAAAAAAACCCCAACAATTTGGATGCCAGCGGAACGTTTCCCTATCCGCCGAAAAGCGATGACGTGCATCACGAGGTCGAATTGCTGGTGGCCCTGAAATCCGGTGGGACGAACATCAAGCTTGAGGATGCATTAGATCATGTCTGGGGCTATGCGCCATCGCTGGACATGACCCGGCGCGATTTGCAGGGCGAGGCCAAAAAGATGGGGCGCCCTTGGGAAATCGGCAAGGCGTTCGAGCTGTCGGGCCCTGTCGGCCCGCTGCAAGCCGCAGCCGATGTCGGGCACCTAAAGGCCGGACGAATTGAGCTTAAGGTCAATGGTAAAATCACGCAAGAAGGCGACCTTAATCAGATGATCTGGAAGGTGCCAGAGATGATTTCCTATCTTTCGGACTATTTTGAACTGGCTGCTGGTGATGTCATTATGTCGGGAACACCCTCTGGTGTCGGGCCCGTGGTGCGCGGCGATGAGATGGTTGTGGCGATCGAGGGGCTCGCTGATTTGCGTGTCAAAGTGATCTGAGGCAGGGTCAATCCCGCTTTGACGCGAACGCCATGCGCTTTTGGCCGATCCTTCACGCCGAGACCCGCGATTTTGATGCTATTGAACGCCCAACACACGGCAGCCGAGACTGCCGTGTGTTGGAAATGCGTTCATTAGGCGAAACCGAAGACTGACAATCGTTACAAGCACCCAAAGCAAAAAGGCTTGCTTTGGTAGCGAACGCCCCCCTCAGCACGTTTCGTGCAATGTTTGACCCGTGCCGCTTAGGCGTTGAGTTCTAAGATGAACAGCCCACCGTTGTAGTCATTGCTGTAAATCAGACCTTCAGCCGAAACCCAGACATCGCAAGATTGGATGACCAGTGGCCGGTTTGGGCGGTGGTCCACCAACCGGTTCGGCGCAGGCGGCACGAAAGCCGCGACCTCTTCCGGGCGATAGGCGTTGCGGATGTCCGTCACGCGGATGCCCGCATTTTGGTAGGTCGAGAATATCCGGTCAGAACTGACCATACCGTCGGGCCGGTTTTCATAGATGTTGTGCGGGCCGAAATGCGCGCCCTTGGCCGGGTAGTCGGCCTCTTCCGGCACCGGGAAAGTCGAAATACTGATCGGATTTGACGGTTCGCGAATGTCGAACATCCAAATATGTTTGAGACCGTCTTCGCAATTGTCCAGCACCGCCTCGTCGGCAACCACCAACAAATCGCGATCAGGCAAGGGCAGGCAATTATGGGTTCCGCCGCCATAAGGCGGGGACCAATTGCGGTGGGTGATCAGGCTGGGGGCGGACCGGTCCGCCACGTCCAGAATGACCATGCCAGCGTCGCGCCACGCACAATAAGCCGTGTCGCCGTGAATGATTGGATGGTGCAAACCGCCGCGCCGCGCGCCGTCGTCCAGTGTCTCGCCGCCCGCAGCATGCATCCCGGGCAGCCAGTACCGCCCCGCCTCTTTCGGATTGGACGGATCAGCCATGTCGATGGTCATGAAAATATAATCGGTGTAGCCGTCAAGCAGAGCGGATGCATAGGCCCAGCGTCCGCCCACATACCAAATACGGTGAATTCCGCCGCCCTCAACTGGCATGAATGCAATCTGGCGCGGCTCGGCTGGGTTGGCGATATCATAGACCGCCATTCCCGGCGTCCAGTCGCGCGCAGCAGCGGTAGAGGCGTCTGCCGTCCCGACCTTTTTGCCCAAAGCACCTGTGTAATACTGCTTTTCGTCCTGAAACTCGGCCGAGGCGAACATGTCCTTGGCGTTGATCACCAGCAACAGATCGCCATGCGTTTGCAAATGGATGTTCCAGGTGTTCGCGGGGGCCGGTACGTATTTGACGGGTTTGGGATCGCGCGGATCGCGGACGTCGATGACGCTGAACCCCTTGGAGAACATGTGACCGGTAAAGGCATAACCTTTGTTGACCATCAGCTGAACGCCGTCGGGCCGCCCGCCCTGATCAGAATGGCCGATCAAGGTCATGTTCTTGGCATAGTCGGGTTTTGGTAGGTTCTGGCTGGCCATCTTACTCATTCTCCCTCTATCGCCGGGGTACGCCCGGGATCATTCACACCTACAACGCTGCGCCCAAAATGCGCCGAACGTTATCGACTGCGACTTCGGCAATTCGCCGGTTGGATTCTTGGGTCACGCCCGCGATATGCGGCGTAAGGATCAGGTTTTGGATGCCCGCGAACAAGGCGCAGGTCGCCTCGTCAATCGGCTCGACCGCGAGCGTATCCAAGGCAGCGCCACCCAAGTGGCCCGATTTCAAAGCATCCGCGCAGGCCGCCTCGTTGGCGATACCGCCGCGGGCCGAATTGATCAGGATCGCACCCTGTTTCATCCGCGCAAACTCGGCCGCACCGATAAGATTGCGGGTTTGCGGCAAAAGCGGGCAGTGCAGCGAAATGACATCTGAGCTGGCGATCAGGTCTGGCAGATCGACGCGCTTTGTGTCGCGCCATGCCGGCGCGTCGCTGGGCATCATGGCATCATAGGCAATCACATTCATGCCCATCGCCTTGGCCTTTGCGCCCACCACCTGACCGATCGAGCCGAACCCGACGATGCCCATCGTGCGACCGCCAAGTTCGACCCCGCTGGCAAATTTGGGCCGGTCCCAAGCCCCACCAACGACGTCGGGCGTTGCGTAATAGGCCGGGCCGCGCAACAAGATCATGGCGGTCGCGATCACATATTCGGCCACTGATGCGGCATTGGCACCGATGGACGGGCACACCTCGACCCCACGGGATTTGCACGCCTCAACGTCAATGTTGTCCAGACCAACCCCCATACGAGCCACGATTTTCAGATTGGGTGCGGCATCCAGCAACGCGACATTAACCTGCGTCGCATTGCGCACAATGATCGCCCGCGCGCTTGCGACCTGAGCCAGAAGCTCTGCACGTTTACCCCAAAGGTTTGGGTCCCAGTGAACATCATAATCGGCGATCAAACTGTTCGCCGCACCTTGGTCCATAAATTCGCTGATTAGGACATCTGACATCCAAAATACCTTTCTGTGAATGCGATCCGGTGGTCGGGAAACCCCGACCTACAAAAGCTCGCGTTCTTTGTTATAGGGGTGTTCCAGCCCGTAGCCATGAACAGCGCGGTAGCCGTCATAGCGATGCTCGAGGTATTCCAGCAAAATCCACGCGGCAAGAAAGGCAAAGGGCACCACAAATACCAGCCCGGTCAGGATCGGCATCGGATATTGCATCAACCCCGAGCCAATCGCCCCAAGCGCGCAGAACAGCGTGAAATAGCCAGTTGTCTTGTGATAGGCCTCGAAAATCCGACGCCGAGGGGTGCGGCTATAGTGATCGCCCTGCCAACTTGCGGGGTCGTCGAGGTCGGGGCTTTTATAGTATTTGCCGCCATGCGTCCCGCGCAGCATGCCCGATATCACCTGCAAACAGCCCAAGATTACCGAACTTCGAATGCACCGATCCGCTGAACCCGCCGCTGACGACCAAAGCAACAATAACGCCGATCAAAGCCAAAGTGACCGCCGTATAAAGCCCGTATTTATGCACGTTGAACCACCACCATTCAGGCCGTGTGATGCCGATCTTTATTTGCAGCCCGAATTCGGTAGGCCGTGGTTTGAAATAGCGGATGATCGTGATGCAAAGCGGCACCAAAAACATCCAGATCCCAACCATCAGCCAAGCATGGTAATTCCAGTGGATCTCAATCGTGCGCCCGAGAAAACCGAGATAAACTTCGGTGGGGATGTGCGATAACGGCTCGTTCATCTTCGTT
>JBLIGH010000321.1:0-4013 GCA_047636855.1 Pseudorhodobacter sp. | reverse complement strand
TAGAAATAATCATCGGCCCAGGCTTTGAGCTTTGGGTAAAGATCGATCCCATGCGGGTCCAGATGCTGGCGCTGCACGTCGTGAAAATGAGCGGTGTCTTCGTCATAATCGATGCAAGGGTTCAGGTCTGATCCGCCGCCAAACCACCAGGCATTCGGCGTCCAGAACATGCGCGTATTCATATGCACCGCAGGCGCGTGCGGGTTTTGCATATGCGCCACAAGGCTGATGCCCGCGGCCCAAAAGCGGGGGTCATCGGCCATTCCCGGCACACCGCGCGCCGCCATGGCTTTTTGCGCCGCCTCGCCCAGTTTTCCATAAACGGTCGAGATATTGACACCGACCTTTTCAAACACCCGACCGCCGCGCATCACCGACATCAAGCCGCCACCCGCGTCCGAGCCGTCATCCGCGTCGCGTTTGGTCTTGGTCACCTCGAAACGACCGGCAGGCAGGCTTGCGGTGGGGCCTTCGGTTTGACGGTCTTCCAACGCCTCAAACGCCCCGACAATCTGGTCGCGCAAATTGCGAAACCACGCGGCGGCTTGTGCGCGTTCTTGTTCCATAGCCTCTGACATCTTGGCCCCCGTGCTGCTTTTGGCGCTTTATCATCGATACGGCGCCAAGGCCAAGCCCCGAGCGCTTAGAGCGTGCGCATCAGCCGCAATGCGTCATAAATCGCGGCATGTGTATTGCGCGAGGCGATCGCGTCGCCAATCCGGTACAGTGCGAACTTGCCCTTGGGATTGGCGGCAACAGGTTGGGCCTTACTTGCAATCAGCGCCTCGTAATCAACGGCCCCCAGATTGCTTGATTGCGGCTTGAGCGCGAAATAAAGCTCGTCCAGCGGCACCGTGCCATTGTTGACGACGACCTGATCGACGCGCCGCTCGCGTGTGATATCGCCGTAGTCACTGCCAACCAAGGCCCGCAATTCATTCCCCTCGCGCCGCACAGACAGCAGCCGCCAAGTCACGGTGAAGGTCGCATCCAACCCTTGAAGCGAGCGCATATAAGGCACGAGGTTCATCGCCATGACCTCGGGGGCGAAGGCACGGTCGCGGGTCATGATCTCGACCTTGGCACCGGTTGCGGCGATCAGATCAGCCGCCTGCAAAGCGGCGGCATCACCAGCCTCATCATAGATCAACACGTTAGAGCCGGGGCGGGCATCGCCGGACAAAATATCCCAAGACGAGACGACAAGTTCGTTTCCAGCCTCCAAAATCGCTGTGTGCGGCAGACCGCCTGTGGCGATTATCACGACATCGGGCAATTCATCCGCTATCACAGCTTCGTCTGCCAAGCTGTTGAATTTGAATGTAACACCCCGCTTTTCGCATTGCGCCAAGCGCCAATCGATGATCCCGATCATCTCGCGCCGCCGTGCAGTCTGCGCTGTCAGCCGGATTTGGCCGCCAGCCTGCGGTGCAGCCTCGTGCACGACAACCTTATGCCCACGCAAAGCCGCCACCCGCGCCGCCTCCATCCCCGCAGGGCCCGCGCCGATGATCAGCACTTTGCGCTGTGCCGCAGCCGGTTCAATCTGGTGCGGTTGTTCCAACTCGCGCCCGGTCGAGGGGTTGTGGATGCAATAGGCGTGCCCGCCCTGATAAATCCGGTCGAGGCAATAATTCGCACCAACGCAAGGGCGGATATCCTCTTCGCGCCGCTCGATCACTTTGCGCACGATATGCGGGTCGGTCATATGCGCGCGGGTCATCCCCACCATATCAAGCTTGCCCGAGGCGATGGCATGGCGCGCCGTCGCCACATCGGGAATGCGCGAGGCGTGGAAGGTCGGCAAGCCAACCTCTGCCCGGATACGGCCCGCGAAATCCAGATGCGGCGACGATTTCATGCCTTGGATCGGGATCACATCGGTCATGGCCGCGTCAGTATGGATCTGCCCCCGGATCACGTTGACAAAATCAACATTGCCGCTGTCACGGAACAATTTACCGATGGCGATGCCTTCCTCGGCGTCGATCCCGCCCTTGGCACCCTCATCCGCAGTGTAGCGCATCCCGATCAAAAACTGGTCCCCTACCCTTTCGCGAATGGCCGCCACAACCTCTAGCGCAAAACGCGCACGGTTCGCCAAATTGCCGCCGTAAGGCGCGCCCAATTCATTGGTAAAGGGTGACATAAACTGGTCCATCAAATGCCCGTAGCATTCCAGTTCGACCCCATCGAGGCCCGCGGCGTGCATACGCTCTGCCCCGTCAGCGTAGTCTCTGATAATGCGTGAAATATCCCAATCTTCGACCTTTTTTGGATAGGCCCGATGCGCCGGTTCGCGCACATGACTGGTGGACACCGAGGGCAGCCAATCGCCTTTGTCCCAGCGGGTGCGACGCCCCAGATGCGTCAGTTGGATCATCACCGCCGCACCGTGATCATGACATTCATCCGCCATTGCCTTCATCCAGCCGACAACCTCGTCTTTCCAGACCAGAATATTGTTGAACACCGGCGGGCTGTCGCGCGACACAGAACCCGAGCCTGCGGTCATCGTCAGCGCCACCCCCGCCTTGGCGCGTTCGACATGATAGGCGCGGTAGCGCGCTTTGGGCATGCCATCATCGGGATAGGCCGGCTCGTGGCTGGTGATCATAAACCTGTTGCGTAGCGTGAGGTGTTTTAACCGGTAAGGTTGCAGCAGCGGATCACTGGACATCACATCACCTTTCATGACTTTAGATCAGGTTAGCGTGTCGGGCTGCAAAACCGCTTTCAAAAACGACATCTGACTGTTCGCAAAAGGCTATCCTTCGATCAGGGCCTTGACGCGCGCCACCCCAGCCGCAACCAAATCGGCATCGCCCTTGGCCTCGACATTCAGACGCAGCAACGGCTCGGTATTGGATGACCGCAGGTTCAGGCGCCAATTGCCCATGTCCAACGACAAGCCATCGGTATCATCGCGCGACACTGCCTCAGGCTCTAACGCCGCGATCACCCGGTCAACGGCGGCTTTTGCGCCCTCGATGCGAAAATTGATCTCGCCCGACGAGGGAAAGGCCGCGATCCGTTCCGACAACAAGCAGGCCAGCGACATCTCGCGCCGCCCCATCAATTCGACAATCAAAAGCCAGGGGATCATGCCGCTATCGCAGCACACAAAATCACGGAAATAATGATGCGCCGACATCTCGCCGCCGTAAACGGCTTCGGTATCGCGCAATGCTTGTTTCAAAAACGCATGGCCGGTGCGGGCCAAAATCGCCGTGCCACCCGCCCTTGCCACGACATCTTGCGTGTTCCAGACCACCCTGGGGTCATGCACTATCTTGGCATTGCTGTTTTTCGCCAGAAAAATTTCAGCCAGAAGGCCCACAACATATTCGCCCGGAATGAAGCGACCGGTATGGTCAAACAAGAAACACCGGTCAAAATCGCCGTCCCAAGCCACACCCAAATCCGCGCCAGAAGCCACCACCGCATTGCCCGTCATTGGCTGATTTTCGGGCAAAAGCGGGTTCGGAATGCCATTGGGAAAGCTACCATCGGGTTCATGGTTCAGACAAATGAACGACAAAGGCGCGGCGCGTTTGGACAAAGCGGCCGCAATCGCATCAAAGGTTGGGCCCGCTGTGCCATTTCCGGCATTTATAAGGATTTTCAAAGGCCTCATGGCTTTGGTGTCAACGAAGGACAAAACCGCATTGACATAGGCGCCACGCGCCGCCTTCGCAGGCCGAATTTCCCCACCCGGTTTTTCGGGCGCAAAATCACCGCTTTCGGCCAAAGCTTTGATACTGGAAAGGCCGGTTGCTGCATCCAAGGGCGCGGATCCTGCCCGCACCATTTTCATGCCGTTGTAATCCATCGGATTGTGCGACGCTGTCACTTCGATGCCGCCATCCGCCTCAAAATACGAGGTCGCGTGATACATCTCTTCGGTGCCACAAAGGCCAAGGTCCAGCACCTCGACCCCTGCCTGAAGCAAGCCTTGTTTGACCGCCCCCACCAAGGAGTCCGACGAGGCCCGGCAATCATGCCCAACGACA
>JBLIGH010000320.1:0-4026 GCA_047636855.1 Pseudorhodobacter sp. | reverse complement strand
CAATGCGCAAGGCGGCTCGCTTGACATCAGGCTGCGGCCGACGGGCGAAGCGGGCAGCTTTGAGGGTCGCCTGAAAATCGAAGGGATCCGCATTCGCAATGCCCCGGCCCTTGCTGAGTTGATCAATGCAATTTCGGTTGTGGGGCTGCTGGAACAAATGAACGGCACTGGCCTGCTTTTCTCGGAAACCGAGGCCGAGTTCAGCTTGACGCCCCGCGCATTACAGATCACCAGAGGCTCGGCTGTTGGGTCGTCTTTGGGCGTGTCTGCGACAGGGCTTTATGTGTTGAACGGAGGCAGATTGGATATGCAGGGCGTGATCTCACCGATCTATCTGCTGAACGGGATAGGGGCGCTTTTCACCCGCAAGGGCGAGGGGCTTTTTGGGTTTAACTACCGTTTGCAAGGCAATGCGAAAGACCCGAAAGTCTCGATCAACCCATTGTCGATCCTGACGCCGGGGATGTTTCGCGAGATTTTCAGGGCCGCGCCGCCAAAGCTGGAAGCCGGCGAATGAAGCTTGACGATTTCGACTTTGAACTGCCCGAGGCGCTGATTGCAACGCGCCCGGCCAGACCGCGCCAGTCAGCGCGTCTTTTGGCGGTGCTGGGCGATGAGACGCGGGATTTGCACGTCTCGGATTTGCCCGATTTGTTGCGCGCGGGGGATCGCTTGATCTTGAACAACACGCGGGTGATCCCTGCACGCCTGCTTGGCCATCGCTGGCGAGATACGGCGCAGGGCCGCGTCTCGGCCAAGATCGAGGTGACGCTGATGGAGCCGAGCGCCAAAGGCGGCTGGCGTGCTTTGGCAAAGCCGCTGCGCAAGCTATTGGTCGGTGAAACGGTTCAGTTTTCGGATGCCTTAAGCGCGGTTGTTGTCGATAAATCCGAAAGCGATTTGCGGCTGCTATTCAACGTGGAAGGCGCAGAGTTTGATGCGGCTTTGGCCGTCGCAGGCACCATGCCATTGCCGCCTTATATTGCAGCCAAACGTGCCCCGGATGCGCAAGATCAGATTGATTACCAAACGGTTTTTGCCCGCAACCTTGGGGCGGTGGCGGCCCCCACCGCGTCTTTGCACTTCGACGACGCGTTGCTGGCCTCGCTTCGGGCTAAGGGTGTGACAACCACCGAGGTGACGCTTCATGTCGGGGCGGGGACGTTTTTGCCGGTCAAAGTCGATGATGTGACCACGCATAAAATGCATGCCGAATGGGGCGAGGTTACGCCGCAGGCGGCGGCGGACATCAACGCGACCCGTGCGGCGGGGGGGCGGGTGATCGCGGTCGGCACGACGGCGTTGCGATTGATCGAGTCTGCAGCGGATGAGGCGGGCTTGATGCATCCGTGGCGCGGCGAGACGGATATTTTCATATATCCGGGGTACCGTTTTCGCGTGACCGATGCGTTGATGACCAATTTCCATCTGCCAAAATCGACGTTGCTGATGCTGGTCGCAGCCCTCATGGGCCAGGATCGGATGCGCGATGCCTACAGCCATGCCATTGCCAAGGGCTACCGCTTTTTCTCTTACGGTGATTCTTCATTGCTGATACCGGACAGCGCAAAGCGACAATAAGATGTCGCCTGCGAGGGGCCAAAATCAGGCTCGGCTGTCAATGTGATCCTGTAACGCGAAAGGCTACCCCATGCTTACGGTTCTGCGAAGCTCTTGGCCCCTGCTTTTGGGTATGATGCTATTGATGCTTGGTAATGGCATGCAAGGCTCTCTTTTGGGGATCCGTGGCAGCATGGAAAACATGAGCACGTTTCATCTATCGATCGTGATGTCATGTTATTTCCTTGGCTTCTTGTTTGGTTCGCGACTGGCCCCAGACATGATCCGCCGCGTTGGCCATGTGCGGGTGTTTGCCGCCCTCGGCTCGTTGGTTTCAGCGGTGTTGATCATGTATGCCGTGGCCCCGAACTGGATCGCTTGGTCCTTGATGCGGGTGTTGATCGGGTTCTCGTTTTCGGGCGTCTATATTACAGCCGAAAGCTGGCTGAACAACGCCTCTACCAATGAAAACCGTGGGCAAGCACTGTCGCTTTACCTGATTGTGCAGATGATCGGGATCATCGCAGCACAGGGGCTTTTGAACCTTGGTGACCCTTCGGGCTACATTCTGTTCATCATTCCATCGGTGCTGGTCTCGCTTGCCTTCACGCCGATCTTGCTTTCGGTCACACCCGCACCTGCGTTTGAGTCGACGAAACGGCTGAGTTTCCGGGAACTTTATGATGCATCGCCGTTGGGCTGCGTCGGGATGTTCTTGCTGGGGGGCGTGTTTTCGGCGCAATTTGGTATGGCGGCGGTTTGGGGGACGACTGCAGGTCTTGGCGTGCGCGACATCTCGATCTTTATCGCGTCAATCTATATCGGCGGCTTGGTGCTTCAATATCCGATTGGCTGGCTGTCTGACCGGATTGACCGCCGCACCGTCATCTTGTGGCTGTGTGTTATCGGGGCAGGAGGTCTGATGGTTCCGGTCGTGTGGGATGTGCCCTTTGGTGTTTTGGTGGTGATCGGCGCTTTGTCCGGGGGTGTTTCAAACCCGCTTTATTCGCTGATTTTGGCCTATGTGAACGACTATTTGGAAAAATCCGATATGGCCGCCGCCTCTGCAGGCTTGTTGTTTATTAACGGTTTGGGGGCGATATCTGGCCCGGTGATTACCGGCTGGATGATGGGTTTGGTCGGGCCAAGCGGGTTCTTTTTATACATGTCGCTGCTGTTCTTAGCCTTGGCCGTCTATACAATCTGGCGCATGAGGCAGCGTCGCGTCACACCCGAATCGAGCACTCCGTTTACCGCGGTATCGCCGTCTGCGACCGCTGTTGTGGTTGAATATGCCATGAACGAGGGATACGATGCTGACTTGTCTGAACCGCGCGATTAATATCTCGTGAAGTGACGTTGTGTCGCCCAAAAAAACCTGTCAGGCTTCAATCAACGAAGCTTGAAAAGGGGATTTGGAATGTCAGATCCGGTGACGATACTCGACTTTTGGCTTGGCGAGATTGGACCTGACGGTTGGTATGTGGCCAGCGATGCGCTTGACGCAAAGATCGCGCTAGAGTTCGGCGATCTGTGGCAAGCCGCGTTTGAGGGCGGGTTGGATCATTGGGTTGACGGCCCGGCTGGCTCTTTGGCCTTCTTGCTTCTGACCGATCAGTTTTCGCGCAATATGTTTCGGGGGCAAGCCAAGGCTTTCGCCACAGATCCGGCTGCGCTGACAGCCGCGCACAAAGCCATCGCGCAAGGCTGGGATATGGAAGTGCCCGAACCAGAACGGCAATTTTTCTATCTGCCCTTCGAGCATTCCGAAGACCCGGCAGATCAAGCTTTGGGTCTTGGCTATATATCAGAGCGGATGAGCAATGAGTCCACCGCCCTTCATGCCCGGGCGCATCAAGAAATCATCCGGCGCTTTGGTCGGTTTCCGTTTCGAAACGCGGCGCTGGGGCGTGACAGCACGGCACAAGAACAAACCTTCTTGCAAGAAGGTGGCTATGGCGCGGTGCTCCGCGCCTTGCAAAGCTAGCTATGCATTGACTGCATAGGCCTGCGGCGGTAGGTTTGTTGCGCGGTTTGCAAAACTAGTTTAAGGCCAAACTACTTTTCTGAGGAGGAATGAAATGGCGGCGAAACGTTTTGATGTTGTTGTGATCGGTGCAGGCCCCGGCGGTTATGTTGCTGCAATCCGTGCCGCACAGCTTGGGAAATCGGTAGCAATTGTCGAGCGAGAGCTTCTGGGGGGCATTTGCCTGAACTGGGGCTGCATTCCGACCAAAGCCCTGCTGCGCTCTGCCGAGGTGTTCCATTTGATGCACCGCGCCAAAGAGTTTGGTCTTTCCGCAGGCAATGTTACGTTCGATCTGGATGCGGTCGTCGCGCGTTCGCGCGGTGTTGCAAAGCAGCTGTCGGGCGGCATTAGCCATTTGATGAAGAAAAACAAAATCACGGTTGTGATGGGCGAGGCTACGATCGCTGCGAAGGGTAAAGTTTCGGTCAAAACCGATA
>JBLIGH010000319.1:0-4047 GCA_047636855.1 Pseudorhodobacter sp. | reverse complement strand
GCCTAAAGGGTTTATCAGCGTATGTAAAGGGTCAGTTTGCCTCTGCCAACAGCGCGTCGAGGTCCAGCGGGTGATTGCCCATCCTCAAATTGCCCTCTGTGTCCGTCGGCCAATCGGCTTTGGGGCGGTCGCGGTAAAGCTCTACGCCATTTTGATCGGGATCGCGCAGATAAAGCGCCTCTGAAACACCGTGATCTGCGGCCCCGTCCAATGCGATGCCCGCCGCCATCACGCGTTGCAAAGCAGCGCCAAGGCTTGCGCGGTCTGGAAACAAAAACGCCGTATGGTACAGCCCGGTATGGCCGGGTGGCGGTGGGGTTGCCCCCAGACTTTCCCAAGTGTTCAAGCCGATATGGTGATGGTAGCCGCCTGCCGATAAAAACGCGGCCTGCTTGCCATAGCGCTGCTGGACCTCAAACCCCAAAACACCGCTGTAAAACCCGATAGCGCGGTCCAAATCGGCGACTTTCAGATGCACATGACCAATGCATGTGGCGGCTGGCAAAACCGGCATGACCATTCCTTTTCCCCCTGGATTTCTCGATTGTGCATATTGGGTGGTGCGCGCAAAAGATATTCGCCGTTTTCGCACAAAAGCTGCGCGTAAAGGACGGATCGGGGAAACGCGCCAGACCCAAGGACAGATCTGGCGATTGCTTTAACGCGGTTTTCATCCCTGCATGCGCAGCCGGCCCCGCGTGACACTGCCTTTTTTTCAGATCTGCCGTGACCGGATCATTCCAACGATTTCGTAAACCTGATCGACAATCGGTCTTGCAATCGCATCCGCACGCACCGCGCCGTCGCCCAAAATCCGATCAATTTCAGCCGGGTCTTGCATCAGACGGTTCATCTCGGTCGTGATTGGGCTCATGATCGAGACCGCAAGATCCGCCAGCGCCGGTTTGAAGGTTCCAAACTGAGCGCCTGCGAATTGCTGCAACACCTCTGCTGGCGATTTATCGGATAGGGCTGCGTAGATATTGACCAGATTGCGCGCATCGGGGCGGTCTTTCAGCCCTTCAACCTCGCCGGGCAGCGGCTCGGCATCGGTCTTGGCTTTGCGGATTTTCTTGGCGATGGTATCGGCATCATCGGTCAGATTGATACGGCTTTGATCCGAGGGGTCGGATTTCGACATTTTCTTTGACCCATCGCGCAAAGACATCACGCGCGTCGCGGCCCCCTCGATTACCGGCTCGGTGATCGGAAAAAAGTTAACGCCGAAATCATTGTTGAACTTGGCCGCAATGTCGCGGGTCAATTCCAGATGCTGCTTTTGATCTTCGCCCACGGGCACATGCGTGGCCTTATAGGCCAAAATATCGGCCGCCATCAGTGCAGGATAGGCAAAGAGGCCAAGCGAGGCGTTTTCCGAGTTCTTGCCCGCCTTATCCTTCCACTGGGTCATGCGGCCCATCCAACCCATGCGCGCGACACAGTTGAAAATCCATGCCAATTCGGCATGAGCGGTTACTTGGGACTGGTTGAAAAGGATAGAGCGTGCCGGGTCAATGCCCGCGGCAATAAAGCCCGCCGCCGCCTCGCGCGTTTGCTGGCGCAGCTTGGCCGGGTCTTGCCAGACGGTGATCGCGTGCATATCGACAAGGCAATAGACCGTTTCGATCCCCTCATCTTGCTTTTCCACAAACCGCTTTAGCGCGCCCAAGTAATTGCCCAGCGTCAGCCCACCCGAAGGTTGGATGCCGGAAAAGATACGGGGGGCGAAAGCCTGAGGCGTTTGGACCGGCTCGGCCATAATAATACTCCATCTGGAAACTGCGATGCATTCGGCTTACCCTTGCCGCAAAGGGGCGTCAATCAACTGCCCCAATAGAGATGAGGCGATATGCAGACCGATCACAATGCCCACCCCCTGAACCCGCTGCCACCAATCGTATGGCTACTGGCCTTGCCGATCATCGCGATGGAGCTGGTCACAGGACTGGCTGGCGCAGGCTTGATTGGCGGACCAACCGGCATTGGTTGGCGCTTGCAGGCATGGGAGAGGTTTGCCTTTTCCCCCGATTTCATGCGTCAGATGATCGAGACGCGCTATTTCCCGCCAGAGCGTCTGATGCGGCTGATCAGCTATCCGTTTATCCATCTTAACGCGACGCATGCGATTTTTGTCGTCGTCTTTTTGCTGGCTTTGGGCAAGATGGTGGGCGAGATCTTTCGGGCTTGGGCGGTTGCTGCGGTGTTCTTCGGCGCGACTTTGGCAGGTGCGTTGACCTATACCGCTATGCCGATGATCCACGCGCCGCTGATTGGCGGGTATCCGGCGGTTTATGGGTTAATCGGCGCTTTCACCTTCTTGCTTTGGACCAAACTGGCAGGAACCGGTGCCAGCCAATACCGCGCCTTCACGCTTATCGGCTTTTTGATGGGCATCCAATTGCTGTTCGGCCCGATCTTTGGCGGGGGCTGGGACTGGGTGGCAGAGCTTGCGGGCTTTTTCACCGGGTTCTTGCTGTCATTCGTTGTCAGCCCGGGTGGTTGGGCACGGGTGCGGATGAAAATGCGCGAAAGGTAAAGGTTTAGGATTTTTCTCTGCGCAAAGCCGAGCGGAAGTCAGACAGCCGGAACGCGCCGATCATAGCGCCTAAACTAAAGTAGCTGGCAATGCCCGTCGTAATCAGCGCCAGCAAGGCCAGATAGCGCCAGCCCGGCAGTGAAAACCAAGGCTCCATCACCCAGCTTGCCCCCCAAAGGCATGCGCCCATCAGCACCGAGGCTGCGACAATGCGCGGCCCGCGACGTCGAAGGCTCGGGTCCATTTGTGCGGCCAGACCTATCGCGCGCGATCCACGCCAAAGCTGAAAAACCATGACCCAGGCCGCGACCGTGGTGGCAATTGCCGCAGCAGAAAAACCAATGATCGGGGCCAGCCCGATGGCAATCGCTGCATTCGCCACCATGGCAAACAGCGCATATTGAAACGGGCGTTTGGTGTCTTCACGCGCGAAATACAGGGGTTGCAGGACCTTTTGCAGCACAAAAGCTGGCAATCCAAGCCCGTAAATTGCAACGGCAAGCGCTGTTGCCGCAGAATCCTCGGGGCCGAATTTGCCGCGTTCGAACAGAACCGAAACCAGTGGCAACGGGATGATCATCAGCGCCACAGCCGCAGGAAGCGACAAAGCCAGTGCAAATTCGGTGGCACGGCTGAAGCTATATTGGCCACCGACCTCGTCCCCGTTGCGCAGCCTTCGCGACAGGTCCGGCAGCAAGACCACGCCAATGGCAATCGCCCCCACGCCAAGCGGCAATTGGTACAAGCGGTCGGCATTATAGAGCCAGGCTACAGCGTTGTCATAATAGCTGGCCACTTGCCGCCCAACCAACAGGTTTATCTGTATCACACCGCCCGCCAACACGGCTGGGGCCGCAATCACCGCTAGCCTGCGGATATCTGGCGTCAGGCGAGGTAGGCGGGGTGTCAGCGTTATGCCCGCGCGCCGGGCTGCGACCCAGACCATGGCAAGCTGCGCCATACCCGCCAATGGAATCGTCCAGACCAATGCTTTGCCTGTGTCCCACCCCATTTTCGGGGCCAAGATCAGGCTGCCAAGGAACAGGATGTTCAGCAAACTTGGGGCCGCTGCCGCCGCTGTAAAGCGCCCGGTGGCGTTCAAAACCCCTGAGCATAGCGCCGCCAGCGAGATGAACAGAATATAGGGAAAGGCAATGCGTCCAAAATCGACGCTGAGTGTGAAGCGTTCGTCACCGGCAAACCCCGAGGCCATTGCCAACACCAACCAAGGCATGGCAGCCATCGCGATCAAGGTGATCACAATCAGCACAGTCGCCAAACCGGCCGCGGCATCGCGCGCGAATTCGCCCGCATCCTCACCCGCTTCTAGCTTTTTCGAAAAAATCGGAATGAAGGCGGTGTTGAACGCGCCCTCGGCAAAAAAGCGGCGAAACAGATTGGGTAGGGCAAAGGCCACGATAAAGGCCTGTGCAACTGGCCCGGTGCCAAGCGTCGAGGCAATCAACACATCGCGCCCAAAACCCAAAATGCGGCTGATCAATGTAAAGCCG
>JBLIGH010000318.1:0-4049 GCA_047636855.1 Pseudorhodobacter sp. | reverse complement strand
ATCGGCTTTTCCACCCAGCGCTGAAACCAGCTCTTTGGCAGTATCCTTGGCCACTTGGGTCACGCTTTCCAGCGCCCCCGCCCTAATCTCGGCAATCCGCTGTTCGGAAACAACAGTTTTCGCCTCGATATCGGCATCGGCCTTGGCGGTTGCCACATCCAGTTCAGCCTTACTTTCGGCCTTCGCGGTTGCAACAATCTTCGCCGCATCAACACGCGCTGTTGCCAGCGCCTCGTTGTAAGCAGCTTCCGCTTCGGTGGCTTTTTCCTTCAGCTCTTCAGCTGCGGCAAGGTCGTTTGTAATCGTGCCCCGACGTTCCGCCAGAACTGCCCCAATACGAGGCAGTGCGACCCGGGTCAGGATCATGTAGATTGCGACCAGAGCGACCAAAAGCCAGAAAATCTGGTTTGGCCAGGTCGAAAAATCTAGCTGCGGCATGCCGACCGCTTCGGTGGCACCATGGGCACCAGCCTCCGAGGCCGTAGCGGCAGCATCATGTGCTTCAGTCGCCATTATCGTTCTCCAGCATCCCTAAGACTTGGCCGGATCAGAATGAACCAATCCGGCCGAAAGGTCAAAAAGCGTGGATCAAACTGCGAACATCAGCAGCAGAGCGATCAGGAACGAGAAGATGCCCAAAGCTTCGGCGAACGCGATGCCGACGAAGAGGTTAGCCATCTGGCCCGGTGCGGCCGAAGGGTTGCGCAATGCGCCAGACAAGAAGTTGCCAGCGATGATGCCCACGCCGACGCCAGCGCCGCCAAGACCCATAGTGGCCAAGCCTGCACCGATGAATTTGCCCATCTGTGCGAATTGTTCTGCTGCTGCGAGATCCATTTGAAGCTCCTTAGGATTTTAAGTTCGTTGATTACGGTGGAAGACCTTAGTGATGCGAGCCGCCAACAGCGTCGCGCAGATACACACAAGTCAGGATGGTAAAGACGTAGGCCTGCACAACGGCGACCAAAAGTTCGAGCCCATAAAGCGCTGTTACCGCACCGATAACTACGGGCGAGGCAACAACCAAAGTGGCAAAGCCCGCGATCACCTTGATAACGGCATGACCCGCCATCAAGTTACCGGCAAGACGAATAGAATGCGAAACCGGGCGAACGAAGTAAGAGATAATCTCGATCAGCGCCAAAACCGGACGAATGGCCAACGGCGCTGAAGTCACCCAAAACATGCTCAAAAAGCCGATGCCGTTTTTGACAAAGCCAAGGATGGTTACGCCCAAGAAAACCATCAAAGCCAAAACCACGGTCACCGCAACATGGCTGGTGGTCGTGAAGGCCATCGGCAAAAGCCCCAGCAGGTTCGAGAACAAGATGAACAGGAACAGCGTCATAACATAGGGGAAGTATTTCACCCCGTCGTGGCCGGTTACTTCCTCGACCATGTTGTAAATGAAGCCGTAAAGCAGTTCTGCAACCGACTGGCTGCGCGATGGGACGATGGCGCGGCGACGGGTGCCGAACATGAACAGTGCCGCGATCACCAAAACCGCGATAGCCATCCACAAGGTCACATTGGTCACTGTGTACCAAGCAATGTGATCACCGCCAAACAGCGGTTTCACAATGAACTGATCCATCGGGTGGATCTGGAAACCGGTCGTTGCTTCCTCAGCCATTATTGCCCTCGTTCTTTAAGGGGTCTTGGACCCCGCTTTGTTTCGCCTCATGCTCTGCTGCCATAATTTGCGCGGTCCGTAACATGGTCCGCACGCCAGCAGCAAAACCTAACAGCGCAAAGATCACCAGAAAGATGGGTCGCGTGCCGAATACAAAATCCAGCCCAAACCCGATCGTGAGCCCCAGAAGCATTCCGGTCACAAGCTCGATCACCATCCTCCAAGCCATCTCGCCCTGCGAGAATGCCTTTCCGCCCTCAGTTTTCGCCTTTTGCGGCTTCCCCTTTACCTTTGCAATCCGCGCCTCAAGGGCTCGCATACGCTCCAGATCGGGTTCTTCCGCCATGATAAGACGCCCTTTGAACAGTCGCGCTCTACCTACGCAGCGCGGCCGATTGAGTCAACCGATGAAATGAAACCTGAGGCGCCACTCAAATCACTGTAATCAAACGAAATACCGGGGACGCGACAAAAGAAGCAGCACCCGAAATGCGCGCCAATCCTGCAAATTGAGATCACAAGCATATTCAACCAACTGGTTGACGATCCTTGCGGGCCACGGCACTGTCGCCCGCATGGTTGATCATCTGGATAGCACCTTCGCCGCCCTATCTGACCCGACGCGTCGCGCGATCTTGTCGATGTTGCTGGAGGATGACATGGCCGTCACCGATGTGGCAGCGCCTTTTCAGATGTCGCTCGCGGCAATCTCCAAGCATCTGCAAGTGTTGGCAGAGGCCGGGTTGATCACGCAAGAAAAGCGCGGTCGGGTGAAATGGTGTAAATTGGAGCCTGACGCGATGCGCGCCACCTCTGTCTGGATGCAAGGGTTTGGCCAGTTTGAACCCGTCAATCTTGATGCATTCGAACGTTTCTTGGAAACAGAACTGCGAGATCAAGGCGACGCGGCCTTGTCAATTTAGAACGCCCGCAGGCGTAGCGGCCTTATGCTTGGCACAACCGAGTTCGCTCGAAAAAAGCACATTAAGCACCTGTCATTATACCGCTGATTGTTTTTTCACCGGAAACAAACTGTTCAGTCAAACGGCTGAAGGGGCACAGCTTGCGCGCATCAGCGCCCCAGTTTCGCCCTGCTTGGAGGTCAAATATTGCCAGACCTGAATTGAAAGACAATGACATGAAAATCGCAAACACCCTGCTCAGCCGTTTCCGCAGCGCACCCAAGCCGGAAAATGATACCTTCACACTGCGCCTGTCGCGGTTGGAACGTTACCGTTTCACAACCCTGCCGCAGTTTGCGCTGTTCAGAAGACTTGCCGGACGCCGGGCAGCTTAAGTTCGGCCATCAGGTCACGAACTTCTTGCCGCGCGGCGAGGTTGGACATGTTCAACTGATCGACGCCGGTGTCTTTCAGATCCAGCAAGGTCAATCCGCGTGGAAACAGCTCTCGGAAAATGACGCGTTCTGAAAAGCCAGCGGCCACGCGAAACCCGATGCGCCGCGACAAATCTTCCAGCGCCGCACCGACCTTTTTCTTATTGTGCATCTGCTGCGCGCCCAACCGGTTGCGCACCACCAGCCAATCAATCGGTCTGAGCCCCGCTTGCGCCCGCAACTGGCGCGCTTGCCAAACCATTTCCGAATAGATTGACGGCCCGATCACCTTATTCGTTTCCGGATCGACCCGAGCCAGCAAATCAAAATCCACGAAACTGTCATTCAGCGGTGTCACCAACGTATCTGCCAGCGAATGCGCAACCTGACTTAGCCGAGTGTGCGAGCCGGGACAGTCGATCATGATAAAATCCGAAACCGGCTCTAATGCGGCGACGGCTGCCGAAAGGCGCGCGTCATAAGGGTTCTCGCCGGGGGCCAGACTTTCGGCGGCAACTTCTGGCATCTCGCGGTAATCCGGTGTCGGCAAGTCCAAGCCTGCGCGGGCCATATAAGCCTTACGGTTTTCTATATAGCGCCCGAAACTGCGTTGCCGCAAATCCAGATCCAAAGCGCCAACCCGGTGGCCCATGCGCACCAATGCGGTCGCAATATGCATAGAGGTGGTCGATTTGCCCGACCCACCCTTTTCGTTTCCGACAACGATGATATGCGCCATGTGCAGTGCCTTCCTTAAACGACTGCGCTTTTTTGATCAGGCGCAAATCCTTGTCTTCTAATGGCAAGCCGATTGCAAAAGGGGAAGTCCCCTTGTCGGCTTTAGATCAAGAAAGCCGCGTATTTCGCGATGTTTGTCGCTATAAATCGCTGCGGACAGACCTCAATCCATCTTGGACGAAGGCCGCATGTGATAAAGCATCGGTCTGATCCTTGCCGCATCCTGCCTGTGCTGCTGGGGCAATATCTTACGCCAAATGGTCGATGGCTTTGGCCGCGATCCTGCACATGACCCCCACGCTTCATCTGAATGTGGCCTGCGCGGCAGGTGTGGCAGACCCA
>JBLIGH010000317.1:0-4061 GCA_047636855.1 Pseudorhodobacter sp. | reverse complement strand
CGCCTGCATCATTGATGAAGTTATAAGGAGGGTAGGCGCCCTCGGTGCCCATTCGGATGGTTTGTGCCGCGGCAAACCCCGAGGTCAGCGCCAAAAGTGCGGTCGTCAGGATTAGGTTTTTCATCAGTGATCCCTTGTTTGAAAGTGTGATGTTGCGTGGCCTTAGGCCGTCGCAGATAGGAACCCTTGCAGACGCTCGGTCTGTGGGTCGCCAAACAGCGTGGCTGGCGGGCCTTCTTCTTCGGTCTTTCCTTGGTGCAGAAAAACCACGTGATCTGACACGTCGGCAGCAAGCCGCATGTCATGAGTAACGAGGATCATCGTGCGGCCTTCTTCGGCCAGCGCTTTGATAACCTTTACAACTTCTTGCTCTAGCTCTGGGTCAAGCGCAGAGGTGGGTTCGTCGAACAGCAAGGCGCGCGGTTCCATACACAAGGCACGCGCAATGGCTGCGCGTTGTTGCTGGCCACCTGAAAGCATTGCCGGATAGGCATCGCATTTATCGCCAATCCCAACCTTCGCCAGATACTCGCGGGCCTTCGCTTCGACCTCGCGTGGGTCGCGCTTTAGCACCGTGATCGGCGCTTCCATCACGTTTTGCAGGATCGTCATATGTGACCACAGGTTGAACTGCTGGAAAACCATCGACAAATTGGTGCGGATGCGGGTGACTTGCATGCGGTCCGAGGGATGGCGCCCCAAGCCCGTGCCCTGCCAGCGCACGGCTTCGCCTTCAAACTTAATCTCGCCCTGTTGGCTGTCTTCCAGCAGGTTACAGCAGCGCAACAATGTGGATTTGCCCGACCCCGATGACCCAATAAGCGAAATGACATGACCACGCGGTGCGACCATATCGATCCCCTTAAGGACTTCTAAATGGCCGTAGCTTTTGTGCAAATCCCGAATTTCAATGACAGGAAGCTCGCTTGACGCAGCGGCTAAGTCTAAGAATGCGGGTAAGTTTGGGGTTATTGTCACTATCACTCGCTCAGTTTTTCAAGCTAGCGAATTAGTGCGCAAATTTTTGCCCTTTGCAACGCACGTTTTGGCGATACGTAGCGTCTATTGATCAGTTTACGCAGTCGGATTGTCCGATGTGGTCGGGGCTGGGCGGATTTGGCACATCTAAGTAACTTTGTGCCGCAATTTTCACCAGCCCATGTATTCCCAAGCAATCGCGATCCCGTGGTGCCAGATCGGCAATTGCCGCCGCAACTGCTGCAAATACCGCACCGCGCGGTGCACCCAGTGCGGCAATCAACGGCAAACCCGGTGTTGGCGGGGTAAAGCCGATAACACGTAAGGCCGCCGTTAGCTGCGGTTCAACCCGTTGCAACAGCCGAAAGGTCACAGCGTCCAACGCCGCCAGATCAGCGCGCTTTTCGGCGACTGCGCGCGCCGAGTCTCGGTGCGCCCCGGTCATCGGCCCCGGCAGCAAAGTAAGCCCCAAGCTGCGGGCATAATTTTGCGGCGCAGCCCAACCGGACTGCGACATCACATCATTATAGGCAAGATTTGCACCGTGAAAGGCCGTGAAATCAGGACGATCATCATCGCGTTGGGCCACAAGCACACTGCAATACTCGCCCGGGGCACAGCCTTCAAGCTGATAGTCCGGCGTGCCGATCAGCGTGACATGGCCATGCAGTTTTGCGCGGTAGGGAAAGCCGCATGTCTGCGCCAGAACGAGGTCTGGCGCGCGCCACAGCGCCCACAGCTCTTCCGGGTCCCGGGTTAAGGTTTCGGGGGCAGGCAAGCCCTGGCTGCGCAAATTGTCGCGGATCGCAGCCCAAAGCCGGTCATTGGCCTTTGGTAGATCGCCAAAGTCGTACATCGGTAAAGCCGCAATCACAATTTGGCAGCTTTTTGCCGTGCAAGCGCCGAATCGCGGTCGGTCAGGCCCAAAAGATTTGCGACGATGCGCATCAACTGGTCCTCATGCGCATCGCGGACACCATCGGCCAGGGCCACGGACCAGATGGCCTGCATCAGCTCTGCACGGTCATCCACCGGCACCGCGTCTTTTAGGGCGCGGGTAAAGCGCACGGTATCAGGGGCCTCGGCCTCTAGGGCTTCGGCCTCGATCCGCAGGTTTTTCGCTTGAATTGGGTCAAGCCCATGCCTTAGCGCCAAAACCCCTTCGATCCGGGCGATCTCGACCGGGGCATAGTCGCCATCGGACCGCGCAAGCCGCACCAAAAGCGCCCCAAGCGCCAGATCGGCTTCGGTTGCCGGAAGGGTCGGGGCGGGGGCTAAAAGCCTGCGAAGCAATGCATCAAACATGCGGGCTGTATAAGGGCTGTTTGCGGCGGTGCCAATTGTCGTGATGTGCCGCAGAACCTGCAATCTTGGCAATTTCCGGTTTTCTGCGGTGCGATTCAGGTTCTGTTAACCTTGAGGCGGCCAAGCTGAGGTTGAAATAGGGCCGAGGCGATGATGGATTCGGAAAGTTCTGAGGGGCGGGCGTTTGAAGCCACAGCGCCGCGCAATGAGACGCAACGGCTGGATTGGTTGCGCCTGATCCGGTCACGCCGGGTGGGGCCTGTTACCTTTCACCGATTGATCGACGAGCATGGATCAGCGGGCGCAGCACTTGCGGCCTTGCCCGAGATTGCCCGGGCCTCTGGCGTGGAAGGCTACATGGTTTGCCCGGTCGAGGTTGCACGGCATGAAATGTCGTTGGCACGGGTGGCGGGGGCAAGGATGCTGTGCTTTGGCGGTGCCGATTATCCCAGTTCTTTGATGGATCTGCCCGATGCGCCGCCGGTGCTTTGGGCTTTGGGGGATCTGAGCCTGCTGAACCGCCCGATGGTGGCACTTGTGGGCGCGCGCAATGCCTCTAGCCTTGGGTTGCGCATGGCCAGACGGTTGGCCGAAACGCTGGGCGAGGCGGGGTTTGCCGTTGTGTCGGGTTTGGCGCGCGGGATTGACGCCGAGGCGCATAAGGCTGCGATAGCGCTTGGTACTGTTGCGGTGCAGGCGGGCGGGGTTGATGTGATCTATCCACTGGAAAACACCGTTTTGGCGCAAGAGATCGCAACCAAGGGCTGCCGCATTTCCGAACAACCGATGGGGCTGCAACCGCAGGCGGGGCATTTTCCGCTGCGCAACCGCATCGTTTCGGGCATTGCCTGTGCGGTTGTAGTTGTGGAAGCGGCGTCGCGGTCCGGCAGCCTGATCACCGCCCGCACGGCTTTGGATCTGGGGCGCGAGGTATTGGCGGTGCCGGGGCATCCTTTTGATGCGCGCGCGGCTGGGTGCAATATGCTGATCCGTGATGGTGCGACATTGGTGCGCGGATCGTCGGATGTGATCGAAGCGATCGGGCCGAGGATCGGCTCGGCGGCGCGCATGACAGCGCCCAAAAGCGCAAAGCGCCAAAGCGAAACCCCTGTTATCAGACCCGCGATGCCCGGCCCGGTGCCGGCACAGCGCCCGCTGTCGGAGATCTCGACAGTTCACAGTCAGATCCTGGCACGGCTCGGCCCCAGCCCGCTGGCAGAAGATCAGTTGATCCGCGATTTGGCGATGCCACCCGCGCATATCGCGGCAGAATTGCTGACGCTAGAGCTGGAGGGCAAGGTGCTGCGACAAGCCGGTGGTTTGCTAAGCCGTGCCGATTAAGCCCGCAATCGCCCCGCGCGCCGCACTGAATTAGCCGCTCAAATCCGCCTCAATCCAGCGCTTTCAGATAAGTGAAACTTGCCCAAAGCCCTTGCAAGGCACGAGAAAACCCGCCACAGGGGCAAGCAAAGGCACCGCGCTAAAACGCTACATTGACAAATACAGCGCGAGGCCTTCATTTTGTCCGGCTACTATCAGACTTATTCGGAAAAGAGGTTTTCATGGCTGTTGTTGTTGTCGAGTCCCCGGCTAAGGCCAAGACAATAAACAAGTATTTGGGGGCTAACTTTACCGTTCTTGCCTCTTTCGGGCATGTGCGTGATTTGCCGGCAAAGAATGGCTCGGTGGACCCTGACGCAGATTTCGCGATGCAATGGGAAGTGGCCTCTGACAGCAAAAAGCACATCAAAGCCATTACTGAGGCGCTGAAAACCGAC
>JBLIGH010000316.1:0-4078 GCA_047636855.1 Pseudorhodobacter sp. | reverse complement strand
GGATTGCCGATCTGGTGCTGATACCCACAGCTTAGGGCTGGCCTTGCCGGACACCCTGGTTGAAAAGGCTGCACATCTGGCGAACAAGGCCGCGGTTCGCTGTACAGAGCTGCCAAATATCGCGGTCCGGCATGGTGATATGGCGCAGTTGCAGGGCGCATATGATTTGATCTGGTGCGCCGGGGCGCTTCATTTCTTGGGCGTCACCGAGGGTTTGAATGCGTGGCGCAGTGCGTTGGCCCCAAATGGGCGCATCGCTTTTTTCGAACCTTGCTATCTTGGCTTTGCCCCCGAGGCCCGTTTGAAAGCGTTTTGGCAAGATTGCTCCGGCACAATCAATGCGGCGGGGATTGAGGCGGCAGGCCGCCGGGTTTTGGGCCTGCGTCGGGTGATCGGGCAGGTTTGGGCAGATTACTATGCCGCTTTGCAGCGCCAGATCGCGACGCTTGCGCCAAAGACCGGTACAAATCTGTTCGCGGTTTTGGCAAGCTCTCAGGCAGAAATAGACGGCTGGCGGGCGGCCCAAGACCAGATCGCCGACACGCTTTACGTGGTGGAGCCTGCATGACGATGGACGCGATTGCCAAGCTGGTGCTAAACAGTGACCCCAGCCGTTTTGCAGCCGTCATGGCGGCCCCTGTGGCGGCACGGCCCAGCCTGATAGTGCTTTATGCTTTCAATCTGGAAGTGGCGCGCGCACCTTGGGCCTCGGAGCAGCCGATGATTGCAGAGATGCGGCTGCAATGGTGGTCCGATGCTGTGGCGGATTTGAGCAAAGGCATTGTGCGTCAGCACGAGGTCATCGTGGCCCTTTCAGGCGCGGTCGACAAGGGTCTGCCAGTGCCGGTTTTGGATCGGTTGATTGCGGCCCGGCTTTGGGATGTGAACAAGGATCCGTTTGCCGATGAAGCGGCTTTTGACACCTATTTGGACGATACCGGTGCGGGATTGATGTGGTTGTGCGCCCATGCGCTTGGGGCGGGTGCAAAGGCCGAGGCCGCGATCCGGGGGTTTGGCTGGGCAAGTGCCTTGGCCTCGTATCTGCAAGCCGTGCCAGCCTTGGAGGCGCGCGGACGCATCCCGTTGCTTGACGGGCGCGCCTTGGCGGTGTCGGCTCTTGCCCAGCGCGGTTTGACCCGTTTAACGCAGGCACGGCGTGATTTGGCGACGATCCCGCTTTCGGCGCGTCCCGCGCTGATCGCGGGCTGGCAAGCTGAAAAACTGTTGCAAATGGCGGTCAAAGAGCCAAAGCGCGTTGCCGACGGTCAGTTGCAACTGTCGGAATTTGCCAGACGTGGCAGCTTGCTTTGGGCGTCTTTCAGACAGCAAATTTAGGGCGCTGGTATCCACGGTTGTGCGCGTAGCCTCGCGCGATGCTGCGGTTTGTTTGGAAAACACCACAGATCAGATGACGCAAACCAACCGCAGTCTCATATCGAACCCACGGGCTTTGCGCCGGGGTTATTCTTTTGGCATCCGGTTCCAGGCGTCCAGGGCTGCAATTTTATAGGCTTCGGCCAGCGTCGGGTAATTGAAAGTGTTCTCGACAAAATATTCCAATGTGCCTTGCAGGTTGATTACGGCTTGGCCGATATGGATCAGTTCTGTCGCCCCTTCGCCCACAATGTGGCACCCCAACAGACGCCGGGTTTTCAGCGAGAAAATCATTTTCAACATGCCCGTGCTCAGGCCCATGATATGCCCGCGCGAGGTTTCCCGGAACCTAGCAATGCCGCATTCATACCCGATATCGCGTTTGCGCACCTCTTCTTCGGTCATGCCGACGGTCGACATCTCCGGCACCGAATAAATGCCATAGGGGAAGAATTCCGGTGGTTTATAGGCCTCGCGACCCAAAGCATGGCAAACCGCGATCCGTCCTTGTTCCATTGACGTCGAGGCAAGGCTTGGAAAGCCGATCACATCGCCTGCGGCGTAGATATGAGGCACTTTGGTCTGAAACGTCTCGGGGTCCACAGCGAGGCGGCCACGATGATCGACTTCCAAGCCGCAGGCGGGCAAATTCAAAGGGCCGGTTGCCCCCATTCGGCCAGCGGCAAACAACACGATGTCGCTGCGAATGGTGCGCCCATCCTCCATCTCGATCTGACAGCCACCGCCCGCGCGTTTGGAGACCTTAGAGACCTTGCGCCCGAACCGCAGCACCATGCCGCGATCGCGCAGTTGATGCGTGAAATCGTCGATTAACTCTCGGTCGATGAAATCCAACATCGTGTCGCGCGGTTCAATCAAAGTGACATGCACATCCAGCGCGCTGAAGATTGTGGCGTATTCAATGCCGATCACGCCGGCCCCGATGACGCATAGGCTTTTGGGCAGGTCTTTAAGCTCTAGGATTTCGTCACTGTCGAACACCGATATTCCGTCAAACGGGATGGTATCGGGCCGAAATGGCACGGTGCCCACGGCCAGCAAAAAACGTTTGCTGGCAAAGGTGAACACTTCACCTTCCTCGCCGGTGACCTCGATATGCTTATCATCGATAAATTTAGCCTCGCCGCACAGCGTGGTCACTTGATTGCGGGCGAACTGGTGTTCCAGAACCTCGACCTCATGGCTTAAGGTGATGTCCAGCCGCGCCCGCAGATCATCTGCACTGAGGTCTTGTTTGACCCGGTATGATCGCCCGTAAAACCCGCGTTCGCGCCAGCCTGACAGGTTCAGCGCGGTTTCGCGCAGTGTTTTTGAGGGGATCGTCCCGGTGTGGACAGAGACCCCGCCAACCCGACGCCCTCTTTCAACGACCAAAACGGTTTCGCCAAATTTTGAGGCTTGAATAGCGGCTCTGCGTCCCGCTGGCCCGCTGCCGATGACGATCAGGTCGAAAGTGTCCATAACGGGGGCGTCCAATCAGCTCATTCAATAGCGGGCAAACAAAGTGGAAATCGGCGTGGGCTGCAAGCTTGTCAGTGAAATATTCTGCACTGCGGCGAATTAAGGATCGATGAACCGCCATTTTGGGCCATTTTGCCGGTTCTCGGGCTGTCTTGATGCCAATAGAGCCAATTTGCAATTCGAACCGATTCTGTTGAAATCAGCGAACAAGCAGGTCGAAAGCAGTTTGGATCCGGGGGCAGGCGGTGCAAACGAAGCGTCGCAGCTTACGATTTGCAATGGCGCCCGCGTCATTTCAGCGCGCTGCTGCACGATGTGGGCCTATTTGCGCGCGTCGCAATGGGCCTAGCCATCGGCCCCATAGCGCAGCTTTTGCCCGGTGGTCGTATCGACGATACCAAGGTCGCTTAGATGCGGTCCGGCGTTGCAGACAAGCGAAGCCCCAAAACAGGCTTTGAACACCAAAAGCGGGGGTTTCCAGATTACAATCTGGTCCATCGCTGCGCGCACGGCCTGAAATTCGGCTGCAATTTCGGCACTGGGCGCAAGGCTGATCAACCCGGCCACCGGCAAAGCAAGTTCGGCCAGAACCTTACCATCCTTGACCACAACCAACCCGCCGCCCAGTTCGCGCGCGCGATTGGCCGCCAGCGCCATATTGGCCTCGTCGCCGCCAAAGACCGACAGGTTATGCGCGTCATGGGCAACCGTGGTGGCAAAGGCCCCGTTCCATTGCCCCCATTCGCCCAGAAAGGCCAGTCGCACGGGGCTGTGCCTGCCAAAACGGTTAACCACGGCCATCCGCGTCATATGCGGTGGGCAAAGCGCAAAACCGTTCTGCACAGCAACGTCTTGGTGACCCCATTGGGTAAAGCGCGGGTTTTCGATGATATCTAGGCGCGCAGTCGTCCCGCTGGCGCGAATGCGGAAATCATCAGCGGTCAATTCCTTGACCTGCACCGTGTTCAGCAGCGCAGGGGGGACGGCGATGTCGGGGGTGGGATCATGGTAGGGTTTGCCATTGGTCCAGACATGGGTTGCCTCGAAATCACGTAGCCCCTTGAACACGGCGATATCCGCCCGCCGCCCCGGTGCGATCAGCCCCAGATCGGCACGGCCCAATTGGGTTGCGGCGTTTAGCGTGGCGGCTTGCAAGGCATGGAGCGGGCTCATCCCATATCCGACCAACCGCCGCACCACATCATCCAACCCACCGCGCAAG
>JBLIGH010000315.1:0-4082 GCA_047636855.1 Pseudorhodobacter sp. | reverse complement strand
TTGAATGGGGAAGTCTCCCAAATCTCGGGGCAATGCAAAACCAAATTCTGACAAGATTGAGGTTTTGCACCGTGTCCTTTCCATACGCGACATTGATGCACCCGGCATACCCCGGTTACTCGATTGCGTGCAGGTTTCAGCGACGCGCGTGCATGCGTTCTTTGGCAATGGCACCGCGACGACCAGCTTTGCGCCGGACGGGGCTGCGGGCTGTGCCTTACCACTGGATTTGCGCGACGTTTCCGGCTCGACCTTGGCGGTGTTCGAGACGGCAGGCCCAGGCCCGGTCGCGATTGCCTTGAACAGCGGTGCGGTTTTGGCGCTGGACCCGGTCGCGGCAGAGCCTGAATTCCTTGCGGGCCTCAATTGTATCCTCGCCTTCCGGCTCGAGGAAACGCCGGCCCAGATTGCAGAAGGGCTGCGCTATCACGCGCGCCATCATGGGCTGCAAGGGGCGGTGATCGTCAATCGCGTGCCCAGCGCGCAACCCAGCTTATTTACCGCACAGCTGGTCGAGGCCTTGGCGGGTGTGTCCCTGCGATTGGTGCTGCTGGACTGCCCGCAACCCTTGGGCAAGCCCGATTTGGGGCCGGAAAATCACCCGTTTTTGGCCCCTGACGCCCCCGGCAAAGACCGCATGGAGGTGCCACAACCGGACCCGTGGCGCGCACCGTTGGGCGAAGGTCTGATCTTTGAAGTCTTGAAATGGCGGTTCCTCAGCGCGGCCCGCGCCGTGCTTTCGCTGGATGTCAGCGATATTTTGGCGCCGCGCGACACCGCGGCACCTACGGTCTTTGATCTGTGCCTGGAAGCCAAACAGGGGGTTATTTTTCTGGCGGGTCGCCGCATCTATCCTTGGCGGGTCCGCCCCAGCCGCGAAGCACGATTTGGCGATCATATCTGCCGTCCGTTTGATCATGCAAAGCCGACGCTGCGTTGGGGTGTGGCCCCGCAAAAGGCTGGGTTGATCAACACTTGGCGGATGCTGCGCGTCGCCTATACCAGCCCAGACCCTGCGCAGGCGGTTTTGTTCTACCGCGCCATGTCAATCAAAGTACCTGGGCGCAATGCCTCGGAACTGGTGCCAAAAACCTCGCTGGTCGAGGATACGGGCCTGTTGAAACTGGCCGAACAGATGTTTGCGCACAAGCCTGTCCGCGCTCCGGTCTCCAAGATCAAATCCGCGCCTAAGGCTGCAACAGCGGCGGGCCGGACGGCGATTGTGACGACGATGAAAAACGAAGGGCCTTTCATTCTGGAATGGCTGGCCTATCACCGTGCTATTGGGGTCGATGATTTTTTGATCTATACCAATGATTGCAGCGATGGCACCGATACGATGCTGGATCTGTTGCAACAAAAGGGCCTTGTCCAACACCGCGACAACCCGTTCAAATCCTCGGGCCTGAAGCCGCAACATGCAGCGCTGCAAGCGGCCGAGGATGAGCCCATCATGCAAAACTGCGGTTGGGGCATCTGTATGGATGTCGATGAGTTCATCAATATCAAGATTGGCGATGGCACATTGAAAGCGCTGTACAGTGCGATGGGCGATGCCAATATGATTGCCCTGACCTGGCGGTTGTTTGGCAACGCAGATGTGCATGAATTTGAAGACCGGTTCTTGCTGGATCAGTTCAACCAATGCGCGCCCGAAACGATCCGCAAACCGCATCAGGCCTGGGGTTTCAAAACCCTGTTCCGCAATATCGATATCTACAAAAAGCTTGGGGTGCATCGGCCCAAAGGGCTTATCCCCGATCTGTGGGACAAGGTGAAATGGTTGAACGGTTCGGGAAAACCGATGCCGCGTTCGATGTTTCGCAATGGCTGGCGATCGACGTTGCAGACCTATGGCTATGATTGGGTCAGCTTGAACCACTACGCCGTGCGCTCGGCCGAAAGCTTTCTGGTCAAGCGTGATCGCGGCCGGGTGAACCATGTCGACCGCGATCAGGGGCTGAACTATTGGTTTCGCATGAACCACAATCTGCAAGAAGATCGCAGCATTCAGCGGATGATCCCCTTGCTGCAAGCTGAATATGATCGACTTTTATCCGACCCTGAAGTCCGTGCGATCCACGAAGCCTCGGTCCTTGCGCACCGCGTCAAGATTTCAGAGCTGCGCGCGACCGAGAATTACGAGCAGTTTTACGGCGAATTGACCGGGGATCGCATGGAAAAACTGTGCCGGTTGCAACAGCATTTCGGCTCGGCGGTTTTCTCGGCGGGTCCGGCGGTTATTCCCGAAGACCTGCAGCTGAACGATCTGGCCCCCGATTTCTTTTTCACGGTCGAACACAGCGGCGAGGCAGAGCATTGAAACATCAGGCCGATGCCGCGCGGTGGCAAAATTTGTGGGGCCCTGTTTGGCGCTTGCCGGCGCGCGCACGAATGGGCTTGGGCGGGTGCCTCCGGCGGGGATATTTTTGCACAGATGAAAGCTCGACGTGATGGCAGGGTTTACCGCGATCACAACGATGAAGAACGAGGGCGCGTTCTTGCTGGAATGGGTGGCGCATCACAAGGCGATTGGGTTTGACCATTTGCTGATCTGCACCAATGATTGCGATGATCCCACCACGCGTATCGCCTTGCGCTTAGAAGAAATGGGCTTGGCGCGGCATCATGCGACGCGGCATTGGCCTGTGACCTCGATCCAGCGATCTGCTTTGAAACAAGCAACGCGCTACGCAGAAGTGAAAGAAGCCGACTGGCTTTACGTCTGCGATGCGGATGAGTTCTTAGTGATCAAGACGAAAGACGGCACGGTGCAAAGTCTGGTCGATGCGGCCTCGGCGGATGTCGATGTGATTTCGATCCCTTGGCGCGTTTTCGGGCCAGATGGGCGCGCCGACTATCACGACCTGCCCATCACGCAGCAATTTTGCCGGGCGATGCCCGCCCTGCCCCCGTTCAACACCCGCGCGATCTATTGCAAATCGCTGTTTCGGGGGCTGGAAAACATGCACCGGATCGGCATTCATGCACCGGTGCCAAAACCCGATCTGGACCGCAGTTTGCGAACTGAAATGCCGGGGGGCATTGCCGCCCCTGCCGGGCTGAACCAGATGCTGGCGCTTTGGTCTTTTGACACCGCACAGGTCAATCATTACGCCCTGCGCGCGCGCGACAGCTTTTTGGTTAAACGCGATCGCGGGCGCGTCAACCACGCCAATGATGTGATGGAGATAGATTACTGGGATCGGTTCGACATCGCGAACGTGCCCTGCACAGCCATCCGGCGCTATGATGACGCCGTGGCGCTTTGGCGGGCGCAACTGATGGCCGATGCCGCATTGGCGGGCTTGCATCAAAAAGCGGTCGCTTGGCACCGCCTGAAAATTGCCGCGTTAAAGACCCGTGCGGATTACGCCTTAATTATCGCACAAACAGATGAAAGGCTTGGCAAATGCGTTTCCTCTGCATCTTAACGGTCCGCAACGAGGCCTCATTCTTGTTGGAATGGCTGGCGCATCATCGCGCCTGTGGTTTCACCGACTTCCTTGTGTTTTCCAATGATTGCATTGACGGCACCGACGTGATGCTGGACCGATTACAAGAAATGGGCTGGCTTACTCATGTCCGCAACGAGGGCCCTTACCCGCAGGGGCCGCAATGGGCGGCGCTGAAAGCGGCTGACAAGCATCCGTTAAAGGTGGCTGCCGATTGGGTTCTATTCTGCGATATTGATGAATTTGTGAATATCCATGTCGGTGATCGCAGCGTGTCGGCATTGCTATCTGCCCTGCCTGACGCAACGGCTATTCCACTGACATGGCGGTTGTTTGGCAATGCCGGGATTGTGCAGTTCGACGGCGCATTGGTGACCGAAACCTTCACCCATGCCGCCCCCGAAATATTGCCTTGGCCCTGGCGGGCTGCAATGTTCAAGACATTGTTCCGAAATGACGGCAGTTACCGCAAGCTTGGTGTCCACCGCCCCCGCAGCCCGGTGCCGGAACGCATGCAAAACCAACGCTGGTTCGATGGGGCGGGCCGCGAACTGCCATCCGAATTTCACCGCGCGCGGCTGTTCTCGCCCTTTGGGCGCAATAATTATGGCTTGGCCCAGCTGAACC
>JBLIGH010000314.1:0-4082 GCA_047636855.1 Pseudorhodobacter sp. | reverse complement strand
CGCCGCCAAAAGCACATAGGCCAAGATTGCCAAGCCGGCAGCAGCACCGATCGCCCCGAAAAACCACATTTTGCCGCCAAAGGCGTCTTCGGCATAAGAGATCGCAAACCGCGCAGCCCCAACACGGCTTGTCCAACCCGCCGCCAAAAGTACGATCAGACCAAAACTCGCCGCCCAGATCGTTCCGCCTCTTAGGGCTATGATGATCCCGTGCAGCACAGCCCCCATCACCACACCAATACCGCCACCAATCAAACAGACCTTCAACGCCCAAAACGGATGTGCGCCCAGCGCCGCTGCCCCACCAAGCCAACCGATCAAAGCCAAACCGACAAAGACGGGCAAAGCAGTCAAAATAGTTTTCATCATGGCCACCCTTGATTGCGAAACCCAACTTCAGGTTTCTGCCCCCAAGCCCAAAGCGTCAACTCTGGCACAACGGCTTCACACCATTGTCAGATGACAACCCATAGCCACAAATAAGAACAGCACCCAAATTGGGTGCTGTTCGAAGTCCATCAGGACAAATATCGCTTAGGAAGCCGAAGTGATAAACTTCACTGCATCGCCAAAGGTCTGAATGGTTTCAGCCGCATCGTCCGGGATTTCGATCCCAAACTCTTCTTCGAACGCCATTACCAGCTCGACTGTGTCAAGGCTGTCCGCGCCCAGATCATCGATGAACGAGGCGTTCTCGATAACCTTGTCTTCTTCGACGCCAAGATGCTCGACGACGATCTTCTTTACACGATCAGCGATGTCGCTCATGTTATTTCCTCATGCAGTTACGGGGGCTCCCCCGATCTAATTCTCGTGCTCATACGAGCGGCTCATGCCCCAAATTGCTTGAGGCAACCGATCCACTTGTGATGAAACGGTCAGTCTGCGCCGCCTATATCATAGTCTTTGATTAAGGCAAACGCTTTCGCAAGGCTGCATATAGGCTGCATGATTTGTCTTTACCAGCCTGATGCGCGCAAGCCCCCTTTTTACGCTCACGGTCACCATGGCTTTTCACTCGGCCCGAACTCAAAACAGCCTGAAAACCATGTCGCGCAGACGGCCCAGCGACATTGGGTTTCGTCAGTGCTGCCCCCCCTGACGCCCAGCGCGATACCATTCACCGTGCACAACACAGCCCTGCGGGCCCTTTTTGGGGTGCCGTCTTATCTGCGGGTATGTGCGGCGAAAATCCACCGCCACACATAACGTTTACGCTAAAGCATCGCCATCCCACCGTTGACGTGCAAGGTCGTCCCGGTGACGTAACCTGCCTCGGGACTGGCCAGATAAAGCGCAGCCGCCGCGATTTCTGCCGCATCGCCCATACGCCCAGCGGGCACCTGCGTCAAAATCTTGGCTTTCTGCTCGTCATTCAGCTTATCCGTCATCGCCGTCGTGATGAACCCTGGTGCGACGCAATTCACCGTAATCCCTCGGCTGGCCACCTCATAGGCCAAGCTCTTCGACATTCCGACCATCCCGGCCTTAGAGGCTGCATAATTGGCCTGCCCCGGATTGCCCGTCGCCCCAACTACGCTCGAGATATTTACGATTCGGCCCCAACGCGCCTTCATCATGCCGCGCAAAACGCCGCGACACAGCCGGAAGGTCGAGGTCAAATTGACCTCCAAGACACTCGCCCATTCATCATCGCTCATCCGCATGAACAGATTGTCCCGCGTGATGCCTGCATTGTTGATCAGCACATCGACAGACCCCATCGCCGCGATCGCCGCTTTCGGCAACGCCTCGACCGAGACAGCATCCGACAGATTGCACGTCAAAACATGCGCCCGGCTGCCCAATTGCGCCGCCAAAGCCTCCAACGGCTCTACCCGCGTGCCAGACAGCGCGACTGTGGCACCCGCCTTATGCAGACAGCGTGCGATTTCACCGCCAATACCACCCGAGGCCCCAGTGACCAAAGCGTTCTTTCCCGTCAGATCAAACATCGTCATTTCCGTTCCGTAATCCGTTAAAGTTCTACCCTAGCGAAAGCAGAGGCCAAAAAGCCCGCCGCTTCAGCCTTTCGCCGCCGTAATGTCATCTGCTGTGCCAACGGCGCGCGTAATCGCCTCGCGCTCGATCCGCTTGATCATGCCCGAAAGCGCCTTGCCGGCCCCGATTTCCCAAAACTCGGTTACCCCCGCGCTAACCATCCACTCGACGGATTCGCGCCATCTGACAGAGCCTGTAACCTGAGCAACCAAAAGCGCGCGGATCCGGTCAACCTCCATCACGGCCTCTGCCCGCACGTTGACCACCACAGGAACCGAAGGGTCCAATATCACCACGCCAGCCAAAGCCTCGCCCATGACCGCCGCTGCAGGCTCCATCAATGCGCAATGAAACGGCGCGCTCACGGGCAATAGCATCGCGCGCTTGGCCCCTTTGGCTTTGGCGATCACCAAGGCCCGCTCTACCGCCTCTCTGTGCCCCGAAACCACGATCTGCAAAGGATCATTGTCATTCGCGGCTTGGCAAATCTGATCACCCGCCGCTTCTTCGGCAACGGCAATGGCGGCCTCAAGATCCAAACCCAACAAAACGGCCATTGCCCCGACCCCCACAGGCACCGCCTCTTGCATGGCAGCCCCCCGGATCCGCAACAAACGTGCCGTGTCAGCCAACCCGATAGAGCCCGCCGCACAAAACGCCGAATACTCGCCCAACGAATGCCCGGCCACAAACGACACATGCTCCATGCCCAGACCTTCGGCCTCTAGCGCCGCAAGCGCGGCCATCGAGGTCGCCATCAACGCGGGTTGCGCATTTTGTGTCAGGGTCAGTTCGGCGATATCGCCCTCCCAAATCAGCGAAGACAGGCTTTCGCCCAGCGCGTCATCGACCTCCTGAAATACCGCTTTCGCGGAGGGATAGGCATCTGCCAAGGCCCTCCCCATTCCGATCGTCTGCGCCCCCTGACCGGGAAATACGAATGCTCTGCTCATGGATCCTCCAAAACTCACTCGCTTGGGAATATCCCAGCAGCGCGCACATCGCAATCACTCGCGCAATCTTCCGGTTTTCGCACCGTTTGCGCAGCAGTCTTGCCTTTTGCGCCCGAACAGCGATTTTGTGTGCAAGGTTGGCGCCCCCCACCACGTTAGCCCCCCTTGCACAGCGCTTGTTCGGCTGCAGACCCCGCGCAAAACCTCGGTCACGATCCCGAACGACTTGGCACCCTTTGGACTGCCGCAAGCGCCGCACATTGGTGGCCACGGCTCAATTGCCATACCTCCAGCAAATTTTTGACAATATTTACCGAAATATACCGGTGTCAGACAGTTGCAATTTATCGGTATCCGAAGGGGTTCCATGGCATTCATATCAGAAGTGAATTTTTCGGGTGGCGGCGGCGTGCCTGCCGGTGAATTTGTCGAAGTCACACTTGGCCCAAACGATGACCCAGCTGATTTTGTCGTCAGCGTCTACCTCAACAACGGTGGGCTGGCGACTGGCGTCGGGATTACCGGCGGTGAAGTGACCCTGTCGACCCTGACCGGCGTCCCTGATCCGCAAAGCCCCGGCTTCATCATCTATGTCATCCCGGTTGGTCTGAGAAACGGCAGTAGCGATAACAACGAAGGCAGCGCCATTGCACTGACGGACACCTCGACTGGTGGCGGTGTCATTGACTTTTATGGAGTTTTAGCGACCGGTCCGATAACGGCGACCGCAGGGGCAGCCGCAGGTAACACATCGGATGCCTTGCTGAACCATACCGCCCTTGGCGCAGGGCAAAGTTACCAGTGGGATCTTTTCGACAACTTGACTCTCGCCGCTATCACCAACGGTGATGCAGTGCTGTGCCTGACCCAAAGCTGCAATGTGAAGACCATGCGCGGCCCGATCCCGGCGGTTGATCTTGAACTGGGCGACCTCGTTTGGACCTTGGATCATGCGTATCAACCCATCCGGTGGATTGGCAAACGAACTTTGACCGAACGCGGTTTTCTTCGAAACCCAAAGCAGAACCCGGTTTGCATCAAGGCCAGCGCCTTGGCACCGGGTGTGCCGACCAAGGATATCACCCTGTCCCCACAGCACAGGGTCATCGTGCGCTCGCCTGTTGCCCA
>JBLIGH010000313.1:0-4086 GCA_047636855.1 Pseudorhodobacter sp. | reverse complement strand
CCGAAAATCGGCGGCAAGCTAAGCCTGCGTGCCTCGATCACCGGCGAGATCGTGATGAAGGATGTCGAAGTCGGTGAAGACGCGCTTTTGCCGCATGTCGAGGGGCTGAAAGGCCCGTTTGGCTGCCTCAACCGCGCGCGATATGGCATCTCTTGGGGGGTTTTGGGCGCTGCTGAATTTTGTATGCATGCTGCCCGGCAATACGGGTTAGACCGCAAACAGTTCGACCGCCCACTGGCCCAGACCCAGCTTTTCCAGCTGAAACTGGCCAATATGATGACCGATATCAGCCTTGGTTTGCAAGCCAGCCTGCGCGTCGGGCGGTTGTTGGACGAGGCCAATGCAGCGCCCGAGATGATCTCTATCGTCAAGCGCAACAATTGCGGCAAAGCGCTAGAGATCGCCCGCCACAGCCGCGACATGCATGGCGGCAACGGCATTCAGGAGGATTACCAGATCATGCGCCATATGGTGAACTTGGAAACCGTGAATACCTATGAGGGGACGCATGACGTGCATGCGCTCATCCTTGGGCGCGCGGTCACGGGCCTGCAGGCGTTTTTCTAGGGCCTGTTTCAGCGCGCGCCGACAGGCGGGTGTGGAAAAATTGCGATTATTTCGACGGAAACTTGCTGGGGCCGCGTATCGTTAACGCGTTCCCAAAAAAGGACTTCCCCATGAAAAATCGCCTTTGGGTTTCAGTTGCAACCGCGATCGGCCTTTTGGCCAGCAGCACATATTACCTTGTCGAAGCGCAAGGTCGCCCCCCGATGCGCGTCCATACCGCCACAAAAGCCGCGCCTTTGACACTGCAAACCGCAAAATTCAGCATCTCGGGGGCGACCTATAATTGGTCCATCAATGGCACAAGGCGGGTGCTGACGGGAAATGGCCTGCCGACCCATATGGTCGGCGCGTTCCCGAACCCCGGAAATCCGAATGATATTGCAAAGCAAAACGTTAATCTAAGCGTCACGACCCTGCCGAAGACGGCAAGCAAGATAACCTCTGCTGAAGGCTGGGTGTTTGGCGTCTCGATCAACGGTATCGTTTTTGACCCTTTCGCGGCCGAGTTTTGGCAAGGCAATCGACGATCAGGTTGGAATTATGACGCTTTGGGCGGGGCCGTCGCCCTTGGTCTTGACGCAAATTACGCTCATGTCCAACCGCAAGGGACCTATCATTATCACGGCATCCCCTTCGGCCTGTTGGAGCTGCTGCGCTATGACGCGTCCAAACACTCGCCGCTTGTTGGTTACGCGGCAGACGGCTACCCGATCTATGCATTGACCGGCATCGCGAATGGTCAGGTTAAAAAGATGACATCGTCTTACCGCCTGAAACCCGGTAATCGCCCCGGCGGTGATGCCCCTGATGGGGCTTATGATGGGGCTTTCGTTCAAGATTACGACTATGTGCCGGGGCTTGGCACTTTGGATGAATGCAATGGCGCGATGACGGTTTCGGCGGAGTACCCAAGCGGCACTTACGCTTATTTCATCACCGAAGCCTATCCCGTCGTGCCGCGCTGCTTTACCGGCACCCCCGATCGGGGCTTCTCGCATCGCGGGTAAAACGGCGCGCATCCCGCCGTCGCGGTTGCCCGTGCTTTCACCGGTACATTTGCGGGCATCCGACCGCTGGACGTGCCGGGTATTCCCCCAGCAAAGGCCAGTATAAAAACAATGGCGGTGTGATTTTGGATGCCGAGGAAGCACCCCGGTCAAAGCGCCGCCAATTCCTTGCGGATAAATCGGTTGTCGCCGCGTGTCAGCACGTATCGCCCCATTTGACGTGCAAGCGCGGGGTGACCTTTGGACATTGCGCGCTTGAACAGTTCTTTTTGATAGCGGGTGAACTCTTTGCGGGCGCGCAGCTTTTGGTAAAACTCTAACTCGGTCAATGTGCCGTTCAACGCGCCCAACGTGATGGGCGACAAGATCCCCATCTGTTGCAGGCTTGACCCCAAGCGATGCCCCAGAAGCGGTGCGCGCAACTTCACAACATTGGCCCCGGTGAAACGATTTACATGGCCGGTGTCCAGCGGCTCGTAGGGATCGTAAAGCAAGGTCACGCGGTTCGCGGCAGCCGATGCCTGCGCCGCATCACCATATTTGCCGGTAAAATCCCGCCCCCACGCTGTTTTATATCGGGTCTCGAACGGGACCAAAGCCTTGTCCAGCGTGGATTGCGGCGAGATGGCCAGAACGTCAGCACCCGGGCAGGCAGCGACAAAGGCACAGGCCGCATAGCCCCCCATCGAAGCGCCGTAAAACACCACTCGTTTGAATTTCTTGAAAAATCCACTGGCAGCAAGCTCGTCAAACTGATCACAAACCCAAGGGTCGCGGTACCAGGTCCAGCCGTTCGCCATGACCCCCAGCATCGACCAGCCTTGTTTCTCGATGAACGCAAAGCCCCAAGGACGGCGATCCTCGCGCTTGGTCATCGCGATATCCAGATTGTCAAAGGTCACAACCAATGTGTCCCCACGCGGGATGTACAAAAACGAATGGTCCTCGTTTTCGCGGGTAAACCCGCCATTCGCCGCCAGCCTTTGCGCAATCTCGGCCCAAGGCTCTTCGGATTTGGGCGGTGGGGCTGCGGCTTCGGTCACAGTGTCCGTTTTTTGCAAGGTCTTGGGCTTCATAACCGCAACTGGCCCATTCGCACGCAGCACCACACGGGCGATGTCGATGCCGCCATCGTTCCGGTTGCTCAGCGGGGTCAGCTTGCCAAAGTTTTTGAAATAAGGATAGCCACCCGAACCTTTCCGGATATCCGTGAACATACACCCGCCAGCGGCCAAACAGGCCTGCAACACAGGGCCAATCAAGCTGACTTTGTTGACGTCGCCAAACCCATTGAGATTGGCCAAAACCTGGGCCGGGCGCAGATCTTTTTCACGGCTGACCAGCCGAATTTTTTCAGCCTCGACACCGTGATCAAGTAAAAACTGCCGGTAAGGTGCCACCCAACCCGATGGCGCATCCCGAAAGCGGGCTTTATGGTCGACATCGATCAGATCAATCGCACAGCCCCATTTGCCCCATGCAGCCAAGGCCAGCGATTGTGCATTGCCACCAATATCGGCAAAGCACTCGACGCTTTCCAATTCAATCGCGCTGACCAGCCCCGCGTCAAAGACATGCCGGCCACGGCCTTTGATTGGGGCTGCCTCCGGCCGAATACCGTGCTTTTTCAGCAGGTCGGAAAAATAACTGCCCTCTGGTGGCAAACCGCCATGGCGCAAACCCAGCTCTCGTTTGTTCGAAGCCCAAAGATGCAGTGCCGTGGTTTCGGGTGACAGCAGGTCGTTGACAACCGCCGTGCGCCGCAGAAATTTCAAACGGTCGGGAAAGGGGATGGGGTAGAAGGCCTCCATCGGCATCACCTTGTCCTTCAACCCGTGTTTATAGATGAAATGCGTCACCATCAACGGCCCCCAAACCCCCCAAGGCTGCTGGCTGACATGCACCGGCGTCCCGGCTTTGGCGGCAGCGGCGTATTCCTTTTGCAGGTTTTGCTTGATGAAGCCGGGGATCGCATGACGATCTGACATAAAGTCGATCATGTCAGCGACGATCGCGCTCTCTGCTGGAAACCCCAGCACCGCGTTATTCACCCGCTTTTCACCCGGCAGCTCAAAGCCCAAGACATAGTCGCTGTCGTAGCGGATGGGGCGGTGGCAATAAACATCGGTATCGACCCAGATCATGCCGGGGCATTGCTGGATCATATGGATGCGGAAGTAATCGGCAAATAGCGCAAAGCTATCTTTCTTTTCGTATTTAATAAAATCCTCTGTATCGAGTATTTCCCGGCCATCGCGGCGGATCACGCCTTCGGGCACATTCGGGATGTCTTCATAAGAAAACAAAGTGATTTTCTGACCTTGGTCCACAAAGCTTTTCAGGCAAAGCTGCTCCATCCAGCTTAAGCTGCCACCAATCCAAAGCGTTCCTATTTCGCGCTGCCGTACCATTGCCTGCCCTACAATTTGCGCCCTTTGGGTCGCCTCACTGGTGCTTATAAAGAAACAGTCTGGCGAAATTGTGGT
Source organism: Pseudorhodobacter sp. (assembly GCA_047636855.1). Lineage (GTDB taxonomy): Bacteria > Pseudomonadota > Alphaproteobacteria > Rhodobacterales > Rhodobacteraceae > Pseudorhodobacter. The sequence goes on along the minus strand of JBLIGH010000313.1, from coordinate 26 downwards.
GATTTGCCAATGGATCGTGCGAATTC
>JBLIGH010000312.1:0-4151 GCA_047636855.1 Pseudorhodobacter sp. | reverse complement strand
ATCTCGCTGCGGGCAGACCGATTTAACAAGGCGATGCGCGCGCCGGTGCCTGCCGCATTGCCAGCCGAGCTCACCTTGTCCAGCGGCGCGTCCGGGATCATGCCCAAAACCATTGCATGTTTCGGGCTGATATGCGCCCCAAACGCCCCCGCCAGCACGATGCGGTCGACGTGATCCACGCCGAACTTGTCCATCAGCAACCGCGCGCCAGAATAAAGCGCCGCCTTGGCCATCTGGATTTCGCGAATGTCACGATTGGTCACCGTAAGCACGGGGCCACCATTCGCCGAGCCGTCATAGACCATGTAGGAATGGGTGCGGCCATCGGCAAAGACGCGCGTGGTGCCGGTCTGTTCCGGCGATCCGATCAGGCCGGGACCATCGACGATGCCCGCCATACGCATTTCGGCCACCATCTCGATGATGCCAGAGCCGCAAATCCCGGTGATCCCGGTGCTGGCGGTCTCCAGATCGAAGCCCGGCTCATCAGACCAAAGATCGCACCCAATGACCTTAAAGCGCGGCTCTTTCGTGATCGGGTCAATTTCGGCCCGTTCAATCGCACCGGGGGCGGCGCGCTGCCCAGAACTGATCTGTGCGCCCTCAAAAGCCGGACCCGTGGGCGAGGAACAGGCCAGCACCTTTTCGGTATTGCCCAACAAAATTTCGGCATTGGTGCCGACATCGACAACAAGTACCAAATCTTGTGATTTTTCAGGGGCTTCCGACAAAGCGACAGCGGCGGCATCTGCGCCCACATGGCCCGCAATGCAGGGCAGAATATAGACGCGGGCGGATGGGTGCAGGTGCAGATCCAGATCGCGTGCCGTCAGATGCAAACTGTTAGAAGAGGCCAGCGCGAAAGGCGCTTGACCCAGCTCGTAAGGGTCGATGCCCAGCAAAAGGTGGTGCATCACCGGATTGCAAACAAAGACCGTATCCATGATCAGGGTTTTATCGACGCCCGCCTCTGCACTGATCTGGTCAACCAGCGTGTTCATGCCGGCGCGCACCGCTGCGGTCATCTCTGCCGCACCGGTCGGGTTCATCATGGAATAACTGACGCGGCTCATCAAATCTTCGCCGTAGCGGATTTGTGGATTCATCAGGCCTGACGAAGCCAAAACCTGACCCGAACGCAGGTCGCACAAATGGGCCGCAATGGTGGTCGAGCCAAGGTCGATCGCCAAACCATAGACCGTGCCTTCATACAGGCCGGGCCAAAGCTGCATGATGCGCGGCGGTTGGCTTGGGTCTTCTTGGTGCAGCGCCACGGTGATCTTCCAGCCGCCTTTGCGCAAAATAGGTTGCATTGTTGTCAAAACGTTCAGATCGGCGCGAACATCCGCGATGTTCCACTGCACTTGCAAAGCATCGGCCAACCGCTCCAGATCGCCCGAGGGATCATGCATATCGGGTTCTGCCACCACGACATAATGCAGCGTGACCGAAGGGTCGACGATGATGTCGCGTGCTTCTGCCCGCTTGCGGATCACCTGTTTATGAACCTGACTTTCGGGCGGCACATCGATGACGATATTGCTCATAACCTTCGCCTGACAGCCCAAACGTCGACCATCAATCAACCCGCGCTTGGATTTATAGCGCTCTTCGACGGCGTTCCATTCGCTCAACGCATTGGCGGAAACCGTCACATTATGCTTGGAGAATTCGCCGTAACCGGGGCTGATCTGGCATTTTGAGCAAATGCCGCGCCCGCCACAAACAGAGTCCAGATCGACGCCCAATTGCCGGGCGGCGGTCAGAACAGGCGTCCCAATCGGAAAACGTCCACGTTTCCCGGAAGGTGTGAAAATGACAAGCGCGTCTTCAGTCATGATAGCCCCAATTTTGATCTTATCCCTGTTGTAGGGCGTGGCGGCGCAGCTGCAATGCCTCAAAGCGGCAATTCTAAGATGGTTTCGTCGCTGCCAGCACCCGGCTGCAATCGCGGCAGGGGGATTTTCATTTTAGGCCTTTGTGAGGTTTGATTTTTAGCCGAAATCCGAGCGGTTAAAGCTGCCGCATTTTCAACATCACGATCCGATTGTCTTTGCGGGTGACAACCTCAAATCGAAAGCCATGAAAGCTAAACACTTGACCCTCATTCGGAATCGTCTGCGCTTCGTGAATGACAAGGCCCGCAACCGTATTGGCTTCATCATCCGGCAGGCCCCAATCTGTGACGCGGTTCAGGTCGCGGATTGTCATGGAGCCTTCGACCATGAAATCCCCATTCTCGGCCCGCGCAAGGGTCTGATCCTTTTCGACCACATCAAATTCATCGCGAATCTCGCCGACGATTTCCTCCAAGATATCCTCAAGCGTGATCAATCCGCGCAGCGTGCCATATTCATCAACCACCAAAGCAAAATGCACCCGACGCTTCAGAAATTGCCGCATCTGTTCGTCCAGAGGCGTGGTTTCCGGCACGAAATACGGCTTCATCGCAACTTTCAGAATATCAAGCTCGCCCAGATTGCGGATTGTCCCGGACCCGCCCCGCACCAAACGGTCCACCTCGCGCAGCAAGTCCTTGGCATGGACCACACCCAAGATATTCTCGTCATCGCCGCGGTAAACCGGCAACCGGGTGTGCGGCGAGGCCAAGGCCTGACTGATGATATCGGTCGGTTTCTTTTCGGCGTCGATCATCTCGATTTCGCGCCGGTGGCGCATGATTTCGGCAACGGTGCGTTCGTTCAGATCAAGCGCACCCAACAAGCGGTCGCGATCTTCTTTTTCCACGGCACCTTCGAAATGCCCCAGCGCAATTGCGCCCGCGATTTCTTCGCGCAGCGCCAAGATTTTGCTGTCAGGGTCCGTGCGCACGCCAAATAGGTACAAAATACCCCGCACCAAAGTGCGCACCAGCGAAACAATCGGTGAAAACAACGTGGTGATGACCGAAATGAAGGGGGCCACGCGGGATGCGGCGGTCTCGGCATTGGTGATGGCATAGGTTTTGGGCAGCACTTCTGCGAAAATCAGCACGAGTGTCGTCATCACCAATGTCGCAAGCGCCACGCCACTTTCGCCAAACAAGCGCGTCAGCAGCGATGTCGCCAGCGATGCGGCCAGGATATTGACCACATTATTGCCCAACAGCAGCGCGCCGATCAGCTTTTCATTGTCTTCGGTTATCAGCAGCGCGGCTTTTGCCCCCTTAGAGCCACGGTCAGCCTGCGAGCGCAGTTTGCCACGGGAGGCGGCGGTCAAGGCCGTTTCAGACCCGGAAAAGAAGGCAGACAAGACCAAAAGCGCGACGATCACGCCAGAGGTCAGCCAAAAGGCAGTGTCTAACATGGGGGCTTGCACAGGATTTCCTTCATTCGCTGGGGTATTTCGGTGTCTTCTTTGCCAGTGGATGATGGTCTAATACCAGCGACTTTAGATGATCATCAAGGACATGGGTGTAAATCTCGGTCGTTGAAAGGTCTGCATGACCTAAAAGCGTCTGAATAACACGCAGATCGGCACCACCTGCCAGCAAATGCGTGGCAAAGGCATGCCGCAGCACATGCGGTGTCACTTTTTCCGGATCAAGCCCCGCCTGTATTGCAATTTGCTTGAGCAAAAGGAAGAAGCTTTGACGTGTGATATGGCCCGCAGCGCCGCGTCCGGCAAACAGGAATTTCGAGCGCTTTGCCCCGGTTTTCACGGCGGCATCTTCAAGCGCATCCCGCGCAATCAACCAAGCCGCCAAAGCCCGTTTGGCGGGGGGCGCAAGCGGCACCATCCGCTCTTTTTCGCCCTTGCCGCGAACCAGAATCATTGCGGGATTGCCGCGTGCAGCAGCCACAGGCAGTTCCACCAATTCGGAAACCCGCATGCCCGTGGCGTAAAGCAATTCAACCATCGTGCAATTGCGCAGCCGTTCGACGTCAGAGCGGCCAAATTGCCGGGCGGCGGTCAGCAGGGCGTTGACCTCGGCTATCTCAAGCGTTTTGGGCAGCCTCGCGCTGCGGCCCGGACCTTTGAGGCGCAAACCGGGATTGTCGTCGCGCCACCCCTCTTCAAAGGCAAAGCGAAACAATTGGCGGATCGCGGATAAACGCCGCGCGCGGGTGGCCTTGGACAGGCCCTGCGCTTCGCAAAAGATTAGGTAGGTTTCAATTGCCGCGCGATCAACATCGCCAAAATCTTGAGGT
>JBLIGH010000311.1:0-4166 GCA_047636855.1 Pseudorhodobacter sp. | reverse complement strand
GCATCAGCGTGTATTCGTTCAGATTGGTCGCCGACATATTTTCAGGGTAGCGCATATAGGTGTAGCGCCCATCGGTGATGTTCACGGCCCCGCCGAAATAACCATAAATAAGCACGTCGCGCAGGGTATTCTGTGGGTCGGCCAAGGCAGGCAAAAGCGATTGGGCGGTGGGGCCGTAGTCGGTCGATGTGCCAAAACACTCCAGTAAAGTTGGCATGATGTCGATAGTCTGCGTCAAACAATCACGTCGCGTTCCGGCTTGACTGGCGTAGTCTGGATGGTGAATGAACAAGGGGATGTTTGCGACTTCGTTGAAGCATGGCATCCGGTTTTTGGCCCACCATTCATGCTCGCCCAGTAAGAAGCCGTGATCGGTGGTGACGATCACAGTCGTATCCTCCCACATGTTCAATGCATCAAGCTTGTCCAACAACCGGCCAATCTGCGTGTCGCAATGGCGCAGCAAGGCCTTGTAATTGTCTCGCAGCAGGTCATTTTCGGGCAGGCCATCGATATAGCGCTCGTAATGCGGCCAATCGAAAATAGGCGCTTCATCCAGCTGGTATTCAGCGCGGTAACCGGGCGGTGCGACAAAGGGTTCATGTGGATCAAAGGTTTCGATCTGCAAAACCCAGTTGTCGTTTGCAGCATAGGCATCGACAAATTCCAGGGCCTCGTCAAAGCATTGCGTCGATGAGAAATCGTTTTCTGTGACAATGCGTTCGCGATTGGCCATGTTTTGCATCTGCAACGAACCGGGCGTAAAATTTTGCTGCTTTTCGTGGTATTGCGCTTTCCATTTCTCGATCGGCGGGTTGAGGGTCGGCACCCATTTGTCGCCCTCTTGCCCGCGCAGAAAAGCGTAGGAATCGTAGCGGGTGTGATAGTTGCCCGCGCCATCCTCGAAGTAATGATAATGGTCAGTGATCAGGTGGGAATAGATTTGGGTTTGGCGCAAGGTCTCGAAAACCGAGGTGTCAAACGGTTCCAGCGGCCCCCAACTGCGGTGCAGAAAACTGAGCCTACCCGTGTGAATATCGCGCCGTGCCGGCATGCAAGGCAGGCTGCCGACGTAATGATTGTCAAAACTGACGGATTTTTGCGCCAGCCTGTTGAAATTGGGCGTTGCCACCTCGGTGCCGCCATAACATTCCAGCGCCCGTAGATTCAGGGAGTCAAACAGTACAAGGATAGCGCGCATCACATAGGTCCCCGCCTTAGGTTTCGGTTTTGCTGAGTGTCAGCCGAAGGTCGTAGCGTCGTTCCTCGCCCGGCTGAAGCACGATCATTTCGCCTTTGTCCCGTGCGCCTTGGCGTGACCGGCTGCCAGTTGTGCACGGTTCGATCCCGATGCCGTAAATGCCCGGTGCCTTCATGCGCAGCAGTTGGCAATAAGGCAGCTGTGCGGCGGGGTATTCGAACTGAAGTTCCACGCCTGCCTGCGGGCTTTTGACGATCACCTGCGCCGTCTCGGCCTGATGTTTGAAGGTCGAGATCGTATTGCGCGCGTCTTTTTCCGGGGCTGCAAAGGCTGCCAATGGCGCATGCGGTTCGGATTGCCAGACGCAGTCGTCGTGGCCCAGATCAATACTTGTGCCGGGGTTGACCAATGGAAAGCCAAGATTGAAATGGTACAGCAGCATATGGGTGGCCGGGGTGTTGCCGACATTGCGCACAACATCCCGAATTGTCATGGTTTTTGAACCAACCGGCAGTTCAATCCGCCGCCGCAACCGAAGTGCGGATACAAAACTCATGGCCTGAACAAATTCCACCTCGCAAAACACGAAAGGCGCGTCCACGTCATCAACCAAGCCGCTTCCACGTATGATTGATGGCTGAAAGGTGCCTTTGCCATGCAATGGAAAGCTAGCTTCGGCAAGATGTGCCTCGTTGGTTTGTTCGGCACGGTCGCGTTCGGGTTGGCGAATGTGATCAAGCCCACATGTGTTCAAAAACCCGCCAAAGCCGCGCAAAAAACCTTGGCCATCGTCGCCTTCGCGCTGCATCAGCCAAGGCGAGGTAAGGCCACCCGGCGCATGCCACGACAGGGTTTGCCCGTCACAGGCCAACCGCCCGATATCGCCACTGCGATCAACGATCACGTCAAAATCCAAACCGCCGCCAGATCGCATCTCGATCACGCGCATGCCGCGTTCCGCGCCGTCTTGCAATGTCACCAGCCGCGCGCCCGCGTAAGTGCCAAGCCCGGCGCTGACCTCGTGCAGCTTGCTTTGGTCCCAACCTGCGATCTTGCCGCTCATTTCACCGCCCCCGCCGTTAAGCCGCGCACAATGAACCGTTGGCCAAACAGCAACACCAGCAGCGCGGGCAGCGCCGACAAAACGGAAGCTGCGGCCATTTGGGTGTATTTGATCTCTTCTTCTTGGGCGTATTTGGCGATGGCGACCGGGACTGTGCCAGTTTCATTATTGGTCAGTGCCAGCGCTACGGGAAACTCGTTCCAGCTGAAAACAAAGATCAAGATTGCCGTCGCCACAAGCCCCGGTGCCATCAGCGGTGCGACCACACGTCGGACCAGCGTCACAAACCCAGCGCCATCGACATAGGCCGCATCTTCCAGCTCGCGCGGGATTTCGCGGAAAAACGACGCCAAAAGCCACAGCGCCATCGGCAGATGCAAGGTTGTGTGCGCTAAAATCAAGGCGACATAGTCGTTGCCCAAGCCAACGGTGCGCGCCAGATCGTACCACGCACTTGCCAGCGTCACCGATGGGATAAGATTGAACGCCATCGACCAGATCAAGAATGTATTGACCACATAAGCGGGCCAGCGCATGCGAAACAGCGAATAGCCCGCGAAAAAGGCGATGAGCACCACCAAAAACGTGCTGATCGACGTGACGAAGATGCTGTTGGCGAAATTCCCCAGATAGTCAGAGGTGCGGTGGAACAGAACCTCGTTATAATTGCGCAATGTCGGGCTGAATGTCACATCGCCCATCAGCAGCGAAATCTGCGTTTTGAACGAAGACAGCGTGATATAGACGAATGGGGCCAAGGTGATAAAGATCGCGGCGATCAAGAATCCTTGCAGATAAAAGGTCACACGACGGTATTGTGGGGTCTGCTGAGCGGGATAGCTCATGGTGCCAATCCTTTGCCGCGGTTCACGTTCAGGGCAATCACGATGATGATCGACACCACAAACATGATCGACACCGACAGGGCCGAGCCGTAGCCCGCGTTATCTTGCAAAAAGTAGCGCTGAAAGATTGTGAAGCTGATTACCTCGGTGGATGTTCCGGGTCCGCCTGAAGTCAGCAAGAACACCTCGTCAAACACCTTGGAGGCCATGACCGCGCGAAACAGAAACGTCATGAAGATCGCCGGATATAGCAGCGGCAGCGTGACATAGCGAAACTCTTGCCAAGCTGTGGCACCGTCGATTTTGGCGGCCTCGGAAACGTCGCCGGGCAAGGATTCGACGGCTGCCAACAAAAGCAAAAAGGCAAAGGGTGTCCAGTGCCAGATATCCACCAAGATAACCGCAGCAAGCGCTGTGCTGGGCGACCCGAGCCAGTCGTGCCCGGAAAACCCAATTGCCTCAAGGACCTGATTGAAAATCCCGAATTCTGAGTTGTACATCAACCGCCAGATAGCACCGATCACGATGCCGGGGATCAAAAGCGGCAAGATCAGCAAGGCGCGAAATGACCGGCTTCTCTCCCCCAGCGCGGAACAGGCAAGCGCCAGCGCCAGACCGATCACCACCTGCGCTGTGGTCGCGATCAGCACAAGGATGATGGTGTTGAAGACACCGGCCCTGAACAACGGATCATCGGGGATGGCCGCGTAATTGCTGAAGCCGACCCATTCCATTTGCTTGGCACCGCCCAGCCACGACACCTCGTGAAAGCTGACGATGATCAAATTGATGACCGGCAAAATGGCAAGAAGGACAAACACCACGATGGCAGGTGCCAGCGATAAGTATTTTCCAAGTGGGTTCAGATGGGGCATGTGTGCACCGTGGCTCCGCGGCTTTTGATAAGGGATGATAGTCATGGGGCCCGGCGCTTTTGACCAGCTTTATCGCGGTCAATCCCACCCGAGTGGTTTTCAAAAAGCGCCGCTGCCCGCGCGGCGCTTTTTGTGTTTATAGACCTCAGTTTAGATCTGGCAGACGCCCGGTTACATAGCCG
>JBLIGH010000310.1:0-4169 GCA_047636855.1 Pseudorhodobacter sp. | reverse complement strand
GTTTTGCTTTGCAAGCTGGCGGCGCAAACACCCGATGCGCAATTGGATCTTGGCCGCGACGCTAATATTTATGGCCTCGTTGGTGTTTCGAACCATTGATCCTGCCATCTGTGCGAAATTCCCAAGAGGGTCGCATTTCATGTGGCACATTCTGAACGGCGTAATAATTGGCACGTTGCTGCAAGGCATCTTGCGAACAACCGTCGCAAAACACGAAGGTGCCCGCGCCTGATGGCGCTACCAGCCCTTGCCGAAAGCGCTTCGAACCCGCTAAGCCTTGGGCAAATGAGTTTCAAGATAAGGACAGCGCGCATGGCAAATGCTCAGGAATTTCAAGACCGCCTTCTTTCGCTCGGCCTCGCCCGTGTGTCCGAAGCGGCGGCACTGGCCTCGGCCCGCCTGATCGGGCGCGGGGATGAAAAAGCAGCGGATCAGGCTGCTGTTAACGCCATGCGCGATCAGCTCAACTTGCTCGACATCGCAGGTGTTGTGGTGATCGGCGAGGGCGAGCGCGATGAAGCGCCTATGCTGTTTATTGGCGAAGAGGTCGGCACCGGCAATGGACCGGCGGTCGATATAGCGTTGGACCCATTGGAAGGCACGACGCTGACCGCCAAAGATATGCCCAATGCGCTGACCGTTATTGCAATGGCACCGCGCGGCACGATGCTGCATGCACCTGATGTTTATATGGAAAAGCTGGCCATTGGCCCCGGATTTGCGCCGGACACCGTGACATTGGCCATGACGCCTTCGCAAAGAGTCGCGGCATTGGCATCGGCGAAAGGCTGCCGCGCGGGCGATATCACCGTTTGCATATTAGAGCGCCCGCGCCACGAGGATCTGATCGACGAAGTGCGCGCAACAGGTGCCGCGATCCGATTGATCACCGACGGCGATGTGGCCGGTGTGATCCATTGCGCCGAAGCCGATATCACCGGGATTGATATGTATATGGGATCGGGTGGCGCGCCCGAAGGCGTGTTGGCAGCGGCAGCGCTTAAATGCATGGGCGGCCAGATCTACGGCCAGCTCATCTTTCGCAATGACGATGAACGCGCCCGCGCCCGCAAAGCCGGGATTGAAGATTTCAACCGCATCTATACCCGCGACGACATGGTAACTGCTGATGTGATCTTTGCCGCAACCGGCGTTACCTCTGGCTCTATCTTGGCGGGTATCAAGCGCGAACCCGGCTGGGTCACCACCGAAACCCTGCTGATGCGCTCTAAAACCGGATCGGTGCGGCGCATGACCTATCGCAGCCCGGTGAAATAGTGCGGCCACGTGCAGGGTTGGGCGCCGAACCAATTGCGTCCGGCCCTTTGTTTCGCTAGGTCACAGGAATGACCCAACGTGCATTCTTGAATGTTGAAGCTTCTGCCACTGGGCGCCGCTGGATCGGCCCCGGTCTGGAGGAAGATCGCCAAGCAGAAGCCATGGCCCAGATCACCCGCCTGCCGTTGCCGATCTGTGTGACATTGACCAAACGCGGCGTGACGCCTGAAGGGGCTGCAAGCTATCTTGCGCCCTCGCTGCGCGACTTGCTGCCAGACCCGCTGACCCTCAAAGATATGGCGCTTGCTGCCAGCCGATTTCTGGCGGCCCTGAAGGCGCGCCAACGCATCGCGATCTTTGCCGATTACGATGTGGATGGTGGTTCCTCGGCGGCACTGCTGTTGATCTGGCTGCGCGCCATGGGTCATTCCGCAACGCTTTATATCCCGGACCGGATCGACGAGGGCTACGGCCCCAATGTGCCGGCGATGCAATCGCTTGCAGCCACCCATGACCTGATTATTTGTGTCGATTGCGGCACCCTTTCGCATGAACCGATTGCCGCGGCCAAAGGCTGCGATGTGGTGGTGCTGGACCACCATTTGGGCACCGAGACCCTGCCACCCGCGCTGGCAGTCGTGAACCCGAACCGTCAAGATGAAGACGGCGCGCTGGCGCATCTTTGCGCGGCCTCGGTGGTGTTTTTGATGTTGGTCGAGGCCAATCGCCAATTGCGCGCCGAAGGTGTTACCGGCCCGGATCTGATGGCCATGCTGGACCTTGTGGCGCTGGCAACTGTGGCCGACGTCGCCCCTTTGATCGGCGTTAACCGCGCTTTGGTCCGTCAGGGCCTCAAAATCATGGCGCGGCGCGAGCGCGTCGGCCTGCGCGCCCTGGCTGATGTTTCGCGCATGGATCAGGCCCCCAATACCTATGCGCTTGGCTTCTTGCTTGGCCCGCGGGTCAATGCCGGCGGCCGTATCGGGCAGGCCGATCTGGGCGCGCGCCTTCTGGCTACCGATGACCCGGCCGAGGCTGCGGCTTTGGCGCAACGCCTGGATCTGTTGAATACCGAGCGCCGTGATATCGAGGCGGCGGTACGTGCAGCGGCGCTGGCACAGGCAGAAGAGCGCGGGTTGGACGGCCCCTTGGTTTGGGCGGCAGGCCGCGGCTGGCATCCCGGCGTTGTGGGCATTGTTGCGGCTCGGCTAAAAGAAGCGACAGGCCGCCCCGCCGTGGTGATTGGCCTGGAGGATGGCATCGGCAAAGGCTCTGGCCGCTCGATTGCGGGCGTTGATCTGGGCGCTGCCATTCACCGTATCACCACCGAAGGCCTTTTGCTGCGCGGCGGCGGGCATAAGATGGCCGCAGGCCTGACCGTGGCCGAGGATCAGATAGAACCCGCCATGGCCCGCCTCGCGGAACTATTGGCACGTCAAGGGTCCGGGTCTGCCGGGCCGACCGATCTGCGGCTCGACAGCCTTTTGATGCCTTCTGCCGCCACCCCTGCCCTGATCGAGCAGATCGAGGCCGCTGGCCCCTTTGGGGCGGGCAGCCCCGCGCCGCGTTTTGCTTTTGCCGATCAACAGGTCACAGGTCGCCGCATCGGCGAGTCGCATCTGCGGATCACTTTTGGCGACGGCATGGGGGCAAAAATCGAAGGCATCGCTTTTGGGGCGTTTGATGGCCCTATAGGCCCAATGCTGGAAAATGCAGGCCATAATCGCTTCCATTTGGCAGGAAGGCTAGAGCTGAACACCTTCGGTGGCAGAACCAAAGTCCAGCTGCGTTTGGAAGATGTTGCACGCGTTTGAAAAAATCATTGCAGGAGGTGAAATTACCTCTTGCGAGTCACAGCCTGTCTTATTAAACAGCCCTCACACCAAGCGCGGTCCGTTCGTCTATCGGTTAGGACACCAGGTTTTCAACCTGGGAAGAGGGGTTCAACTCCCCTACGGACTGCCACTTATCCCTGTATTTTTTTTGATTTTGTTGGGAAATTTTTAAGCGCCAAAATCCTACTACAGAACGACTACACCGAAGAATCACTCACTTTTAATCTGTAAGCGCGCCGGAAGCGGTCGCGCTTTCGTGAGCAAGCCTTTACTTCTTCGCGAGTCAGTCTGCAAACTTATGCCCAGCCCAGCGCCCGTGTCTGTATGGCCAGCAACTACAAAGACTGTGATTGAAAACAAGGCCATTCCCATTCATGCCTGCCCATCTTCAATGACCACAGCAGTTCCCGATGCCACCAACAGGACCATACTGCCCGAGGCGCTCAATTCCACATAATCGAGGTCCACACCCACCACAGCGTTAGCCCCTACAGCATGGGCTTCTTTCTTAAGTTCATAGACGACAGTTCGACGAGAATCCCTCATGGTTTTCTGAACAGCCTCAGAACGCCCGCCTACGATGTCTCTGACACCCGCAAACAAGTCTTTGAAGATGTTCATACCGAAGGCACATTCAGCCGTTACAATTTCGATGCGCTTGGTGATGTTCAGGTTAGGGGCGGTTTCTGTAGTTAGCATGATGGCATCAATTGCTTTGTGTCGCTCCCCGCCCTCTTGCAAGGTTTCATTAGCACATTCGTTGCACAGGCCCCCAATTGACCCGGAGAGTATCCCAATTCGCTTACCACACTGTGTACAGTCCGCCATCTACCAAAATCCCCTTTTTGCTCTTTCCCAAGCTGCCAAGCCTGCCAGCGTTGTATAGCGGGTAACATTCAGGTTTCAAATGATACCGCATGAGCTGGGGCTTTGGTGTCTCGTGTCTTGTCGTTTGACTGAGTCGGACAAATCCGTTGGCATCCACAATCAGTCTAAATTGGCGGTTGTGTGTGAGTTAGGCGTGCGGGTTGCTAACGAAGTAACTACGCCAAGTGG
>JBLIGH010000309.1:0-4178 GCA_047636855.1 Pseudorhodobacter sp. | reverse complement strand
GGCCCCAATTACCAGCGGATAGCCCATATCAGTGTGCAGCACGCAGTTTTCTTGCACATTGCTGCCAGCACCGACCCGGATCTCCTCGTTATCACCGCGCAAGGTGGCGCCGAACCAGACCGAAGCCCCCGCCTCCAACACCACTTTGCCGATCAAATTTGCATCGGGGGCAGCCCAGCTATCGGCGTCTAATGTCGGGGTAATCCCGTCAAGTGCATAGATCATCGCGCTTCAAACTCCTTGTTCAGGCCACGCACAAATTCCGACAAAGCGGGCTGGCGATCCCTGCGTTGGCGTTCTGCTGTCAGAAGGGTCTGCAGCTTGTCAAAGGTACTATCCAGATCCTCGTTAATCAAAACATAATCATATTCCGCCCAATGGCTGATCTCGCTTTGACTTTTCGCCATACGGCCGGCGATCACCTCTTCGCTGTCCATTGCCCTGCCGCGCAAACGGCGTTCAAGCTCGGCAATCGAGGGCGGAAGAACGAAAACCGAAACCACATCGCGCCCCAGGCTGGAATTGCGGATTTGCTGGCCGCCCTGCCAATCGATATCGAACAAAGTGTCGCGGCCTTCCAGCATCGCTTGTTCGACCGGGCCTTTGGGCGAGCCGTAAAAATTGCCGAAAACCTCGGCATGTTCCAGCATCTCGCCGGCGGCAGCCATGGCTTGGAACACCTCGCGGCTGCGGAAGTAATATTCGCGACCATCTTGTTCGCCCAATCGTGGCGACCGGGTGGTGGCCGAGACCGAGAACCGGATCGACGGGTCCCATTGCATTAGCATCCGCGCCAACGTCGATTTTCCAGCTCCCGAAGGCGAGGATAAAATAAGAAGCAAGCCGCGCCGTATTGCCTGTGCCCCCGAAAACTCTGTCATAGTCATTCCACGTTTTGAACTTGTTCGCGCATCTGATCGATGACGGTTTTGAGGTCAAGTCCAACCCGTGTCAACGCCAAGGCTTGCGCTTTGGAACACAGCGTATTGGCCTCGCGCATGAATTCTTGCATCAAGAAATCAAATTTGCGCCCCACGGGTGCGGTCTCGGCCAGCAAAACGCGGGCCGCGGCGATATGGGCGCGCAAGCGGTCGATCTCTTCGGTCACATCGGCTTTGACGGCCAGCAGCGCCAGTTCTTGTGCAACGCGGGTCTCGTCCACGCCTTCGGCATTGGCCAAGACCCGTGCCAGATTTTCGCGCAAGGTCGCCGCAGCAATATCTCGGCGGGCATTGGCCTCGATAGCGGCAGCGTCGGTCAGGCTATCCACCTGATCCAGCTGCGCCGAGATGATTTTGTTCAATGCCGCCCCTTCAGAAGCCCGCATCGCTGCAAAATCAAGCAAAAGTGGGCTGATATCTTCGATCAAAGCCTTCAGAACCGGGCCAGTATCGGCCTCTGCGCTGACCGTTTCCATCACACCGCGGATCGACAGAACATCGGCCTGGCTGGCCTGCGCAAGGGTCAGGCCCTGCGCCATCGCCTCGTCCTCTACTGCGGTTAGCGCCAAAAGCACGTCGCGCAGAACGGCCCGGTTGACCCGTAGCCCGGCATCCTCGCCCACTTCGCGCGACAGTTTCAGCGTCAGGTTGATATTGCCCCGTGACGCGGCTTTGCCCAAGGCCGTACGTACCTGACCTTCCAAACCTTCAACCCATTCGGGGACCCGCAACCGAAGATCCAGCCCTTTGCCATTGACCGAGCGCACGTCCCACACCCAAGAATAGCCTGCCCCTTGGCCACGGCGGGTGGCAAATCCGGTCATTGAAATCGTCATTTAGCAGGCTCCTATACTCTTCACCGTGCGGTGCGCTTGGCCGATATTTACCATTTGTCTAGATTTTCAACCAAATCCGCGTGGATTGGGATATCTTAAGACTTAGGTAAGGAATGTTGCATCACTGTTAACCTTGTTGCACCCAGAGCAGCAAACGACTGACCAGACGCGCGCGCTAGCGATAGCAGAGCAAAGCCGATGCAGCAACCAAAGCCACCGATACGGTTCGAGGTTGGACAGAAAGGAAATGCGAGATGAGATCTTCATTTTTTGGCGGCAAAAATGGCTCTGGCAGCCACGGCGACCGCTATGGCACCGAACCACGACCGGTTTTTGATGTCTTAAATCAGGTGCGCGCCTATTGGGAAGGGCTGCGCGAAGACGGCGCGCTGCCTTTACGCTCTCAGATTGACCCGCGTGGGATTGAAGGCGCGCTGACCTCGTCGTTCTTGTTGGAACGCGTAGGCCCCCGCATTGCCCGCTTTAGCATCGCAGGCACGCAGTTGAGCGAGCTGATCGGGATGGATGTTCGCGGCATGCCCCTGACCGCTTGTTTTGAACCTTCGGCGCGTGATCCTTTGATGCAGGTGACCGAACAGGTGTTCAGTGGCCCTGCCCGGCTTGAAATGGATCTGGAAGCAGAACGTGGCATTGGCCGCCCCGCTTTGGAAGCAAGGCTGTTGCTGCTGCCGCTACGCAATGAAAAAGATCAGGTTAATTTAATACTTGGCTGCCTCGCGACCTCGGGCGAGATTGGCCGTGCGCCGCGCCGCTTCTACATCGCGCACCGCCACCTATCACCAGTGACAACACAGATGCAGGGGCCCAATCTGGTCGAACATGCCGCAAAACATGTGGCAGAGTTTGCGGAACCCGCGACGGGTTTCATCCCTCAAAAAGCCAAACCCGGGCGGTCGCATTTGCGTTTGGTAAAATTTGACCGATAGGGTTTTAACCGCGCAGGCCACACGGTAGCTGCGCCTATTCCTTTTGGCACAGCCCTTGCGCAGAAATCGCAGACAAAAAAGGGAGGCTAGAAGCCTCCCTTTTTCACATTCGTTTCAGGCAGTCTTACATTGCGACGCGGCGTTGTTCATTGCGTGTTGCAGACAGCTCTTCGGCCACGAGGAAGGCCAATTCAAGCGCTTGGCTGGCATTGAGGCGTGGATCGCAAGCGGTGTGGTAACGATCCGACAAATCCTCATCCGTCACGTCACGCAAACCGCCGGTGCATTCGGTCACATCTTTGCCGGTCATCTCGAAATGCACGCCGCCCGGGATGGTGCCCTCGGCCTTGTGAATCGCGAAAAATTCGCGCACTTCGCGCAACACAGAATCGAAGGGCCGGGTTTTGTAGCCCGAGGCCGCTTTGATCGTATTGCCGTGCATCGGATCACAAGACCAAAGCACCTTGGCGCCTTCTTCCTGCACCGCTTGGATCAGGCGCGGCAAATGATCGCCAACTTTACCAGCGCCAAAGCGTGCAATCAGGGTCAGACGGCCCGCCTCGTTTTCTGGGTTCAGCTTGGCCATCAGAATTTTCAGGTCGTCGGCAGTGGTTGAAGGACCACATTTCAGACCGATCGGATTCGTGACACCACGCGCAAATTCGACATGCGCACCGTCGGGCTGGCGCGTGCGATCGCCGATCCAGATCATATGACCCGAACCCGCCACATGCTGGCCCGTGATGCTGTCGACGCGGCACAAAGCCTCTTCATATTCCAGCAACAAAGCCTCGTGGCTGGTATAGAAATCGACCCGTGTCAGCTGATCTGTCGTATCAGAATTGATCCCCGCCGCTGACATAAAGTCCAACGCATCGGAAATCCGGTTCGACAGCTCGCGGTAACGCTCGGCCTTGTCATGCTCGGCAAAGCCCAGCGTCCAGCTATGGACCCGGTGCATGTCGGCAAAGCCACCGGTTGAAAACGCACGTAACAGGTTCAGACTGGCTGCGGCCTGCGTATAGGCCTGCAACATCCGGTCAGGATCTGGATTGCGCGCCGCCAAGGTCGCCTCAAACCCATTGATGATATCGCCGCGGTAGCTTGGGTATTCCACGCCATCAATCATTTCGGTCGGCGCCGAACGCGGTTTGGCAAACTGCCCTGCCATCCGGCCAACTTTGACCACCGGTACTTTCGCGCCATAGGTCAACACGACGGCCATCTGCAACATCACCCGAAAGGTGTCGCGAATATTATCCGCCGAGAATTCCGAAAAGCTTTCAGCGCAATCGCCGCCTTGCAGCAAAAACGCCTTGCCCTCTGATGCCAGCCCCAGTGATTTTTTCAAGCGACGTGCTTCGCCTGCAAAAATGAGCAAAGGATATTTGGACAGTTTCGCCTCGACAGCGTTCAATGCCGCAGAATCAAGATAATCGGGCATTTGCACCCGG
>JBLIGH010000308.1:0-4184 GCA_047636855.1 Pseudorhodobacter sp. | reverse complement strand
TAAAGCGGCCACTGCTATGGATAAGCTGGCAAAGGCGATGGGTCTGCCCAACACGGCAGCACCAACCCAAGAAACACCAAACACTGCGCCCGAAGCGGCGACCGACGAAGACGCCAAAGTCATTCCCTATCCTTTCGCTGAAAAATGGGCCGAAGTTGCCGCGAAGCTAGAGCCCGCCGTGCTTGCAGCATTGAGAGCGGGCAAAGGCGATGTCGCCGCGATCAGGTTGAAATTCTATGGCATGCAGGATCAAGCTGCGGCAGGCAACGCCAAGGCAGCGCTCACTCAGGCAGATGGGCTGACCAAAATGCTGCGTGAAGCGCAAGCGGTCGATGCCCGCGCGATAGACGCTGATATTCCCACTGACGCCGTGCCCTTCGCCAAATCCCGCTTGGTTTGGTCAAGCACGCGCGTCGAACTGCGCGCGCAGATCGGCAAGTTGAAAAGTGCAATGGACGCGACCTTGGCCAATATCGAAGGAATGGAGGAAGCGGTTGGCGAAACGGGCAAGCTTTTCGCCTACCTCGACAACCTGGATGGCCGCTTGGAGGATACGCTGGAAAATCTGGTCGGCACCCCTGATGGCCCCGCCCGCCAGACGCTGAAAGCCGATGCGCGCAAAATCATTGCCGAATATAGCACCGAACTGGACAGCGATTTCTTCCGCGATGTCGACGGCGACAACGGCTTTGCCCCGGTTCAGGTTCGTGGCCTTGCCGTATCCGCCTTGCAACGCATCGGCGCGGTTCTGGCTTAACGCGACATCCAATCGCGCCCAAAACCCTAAAGCCACCGGGTGAAAACCCGGTGACACATCCCGTGATACTATGAAGTTGACACTTCCAAACCGGGCAGCGATCTATAGCGCCTCAATAATTGGATCGGCGGTTGAAGCGTGGAAAAGACCAATAGAACTGTATTTTGCATGAAGTGGGGCACGCTCTACGATGCCGAATATGTCAATGTGCTCTTTAATGCGGCGCGGGCAAACCTGACGGGGCCCTTCCAATTTGTCTGCCTCACCGATGACGCAACGGGGCTGGACAAGGCCATAGTGGCGCATCCGATACCGGAATTTGGCTTAACCCCTCGTCAATGGCGCGGCGGTGGCTGGCCAAAAATCGCCGTTTTTCTGGCAGATCTTTACGGGCTTTCTGGGCGGGCATTGTTTATCGATCTTGACATGATGATCGTCGGCGACCTGAATCCCTTCTTTGAACATGGCGAAGGCATTGTTGCCATCGATGAAGGCGCTTGGGTTGGAAAACCGCCCTCCACAATGAGTTCGATATTTGCCTTCGATATCGGTGGCCATACAGAGTTGGTGACAAAAATTCAGCCCGATCCTGACGCTATGGAAGATCGGTATGGCTACGAACAGAACTACATTAACCACGAGGCCAATCACATCAGCTATTGGCCGGGGCCTTGGCTGGCAAGTTTCAAGCGGCACCTGCGCAGGCCTGTTCTGGTCGATCTGATTCTTGCGCCCAAACGGCCCGATGAAGAGGTGAAAGTGGTGGTTTTCCACGGCAAACCACGCCCCAGAGACCTCGTGATCGCAGGCCAGGGCAACCGCGACAAGCTGCCGCATTATGTGATCGCACCTGTCGATTGGGTCCGGGACTATTGGCTGAAATATGGCGGTTCAGATGTCTCTGTCCCTCCCGTTTCTTAAGCGTTCCCAAAAGCTGTCTCAGTCATAAAGGAGACGATACCGCGATGGCCCTGACCCGAGACGACCTGAAAACCTGGCTGATCAATCTTCCTCGCGCCACCGAACGGCGGCTCAAGATGGATCAGCAATTGGCGAAGCTGCACCTCGATCATCACATCTTTGATGGCGTGGACGGTAAGGCACGCGAAACAGAACTTCTCTGTCGTGTTGACGTTCCCGCATTTGAAAAAAACATGGGTCGCAACGTTCTGATCGGCGGGATTGGCTGCTATTCTTCGCACATCGGTGTTTGGCAGCAGTTTTTGGACAGCCAAGCACCTGTCGCACTCATCCTTGAGGATGACGTGGTTTTCCACGACGATTTCTCGGATGCTATTGATCTGGCGCTGGCAGCCTCCGATCATTGGGACATGCTTAAACTGAATAAAATCAGGGCCAAGCTTCCGGTCTCGCAAGGGCAAATCGGCCCTTACCGGTTGAATGCCTACATCGGCCCTGCCACGGGAACCGGCGCCTATCTGATCAAACGTGAAACGGTTCAGAAGCTGCTGCCCCGCATGGTTCCGATTACCCGCGCCACGGATCACGAGATCAATCGCTTTTTCGCGCATGATTTCCGGCTCTTTGGATTGGAACCGTTTCCAAGCCATGTCGACGATGGCAATATCAGCTTCATCACTGGTGTCGGCTCTGCCGAGTTGAAAAAATTCCCCTGGTACCGCAGGTTGCCAAGCTACGGTCTGCGCGCATCAAATTACCTTCGTCGCTTTGCCTATCTGGTCAAGATCAAAGCGATCCCCGGATCAAAACAGAAACTTGACGTCTGACAGGAAAAGACCCGTTTAATGCCCCATTTCGTCTATGTGATAGCTGTGATCGCCGCATCAAGCTCACAATTTTCAATGACGCGTGCAGTCTAAGATGCAGCCAGAATCCAAGCTTGTTCGCGAAACAAAACGCGCGATCCATAAACTTGTCGACCCAATCGCGGCCATATTGGAAATCTTCCCACAGTGGCTTCACGACCGCAACTTTGCCAAAAATGTTTGCGTAACCGAAGGTGTAATCCCTCTCCAAAAAAAAATCGCAATTTGTGCTCTTTTTTAACCAGATGGCCTTCACCCGTCGACGTTTTTAACCGTCAAACATCTGGCACAAAAAGGATACGGCATTGTCGCTGTTTCCAATTGTAAGCTTGCGGATAAAGATCTAAAAAACCTTTCTAAATCAGTCACATGACTTATCGAGCGGCCAAATTACGGCCATGATTTTGGCGGCTATTGTGACGCCCTCCGGGTGATGGGCCTTCGCGGCATACATCCCGAAACGCTGCTTTTCTTGAACGACAGCATCTGGTTTCCACTTGGTTCAGACGAGACATTGTTGGCGGAAATGGAGCGAAACACCCCTAGTCTTACCGGGCCAATGTTTGAGCGCAAAGAACGCCGCCGCCACCCGGGGCATTTCGAATCCTATATGCTTATGGCGGGGCCTCAGGCCCTCACGACCAAGGCCTTCAAGGGCTTTTGGCAAAAATACCGCATCTAAAGCCTGCGCCGAAGGGTTCTTTTACGTGGCGAGAAAGGGTTTTCGAGGGCGCTGCTGGATGCTGGTGTCGAACAGACTATTCAAGCATCCCGTCAGAAATTCTGCGAGGCGATTGGAAATGCGTCAACCTCGTTTCTGAGGCAAACAATCATCTATGCAGGTCATGACGACCCCATTGCCGAAGCGCAGCGACTGGCGCTTGTCGCGGATGTGGGCGAGCGGGCCAACTACCGCGAAGACGTGTTGCGCCATATCACCCAAATGGCTGCAAAAGAAAATATTCAAGAGCATTTCCCTTACGCATCGATGTCTCTGTTCAACCTGCCATTTTTGAAAAAGCGGCAAAGCCGGATGTCCGTGCTGATGCGCCAAAACTATCTTCGGGCGGTAGCGGATGGGCTGCTTCCGCCACCCAACCCGATTGTCACCGGGGAAATACGCACGGCGACCCCTGCACCATGATTAATGTCGATCCCTAAAGCGATTTGTCTTTCGAACAAATCAACATCGAATGACGCGCATCACGCGTCAGCGGCAAGCTTGTCATATTGCGCGGGCGGAATGCCAAGGCCAAACAATGACGCGCGGCGCCGCGCCAGCCACCGGACCGGACCGGACGCGCCTGCAGCAGCGGCAATATCTGCGCCTCAAAAAACTGTTTTTGCGGCTCAAGGCTCGGCGCGGCCAAAAGCGGGGCGTAACCCAGCCGTCCCAACCATGAAACGGTATGAACAACAGCCAAGAACCGGCCCAACAACCCAAACTTGTGAAACCCACGCGCGAACATGGAAATACGGCGCCGCCCAAGCACACGGCTTTCCCAGTAGGCGCACGTTTTGCTGTCCAACCGAGCTACAAGCACACGGTCATAAATCGCTATATTTTCGGGACGGTTCGCTTGGCCAAAGGACGCAAAGAATTCGGCCTGCGACAGATCCACCGCCGTCACCGTGCCGGG
>JBLIGH010000307.1:0-4190 GCA_047636855.1 Pseudorhodobacter sp. | reverse complement strand
ATAAGCTTTGAAACAGGTAAGCGCGGTCATACGGGGCTCCGTCAACGACTGTGTTTGGGCGATTGAACCCGCTAGGATAGGTGACGGTTCGGCAAGATCATAAGGTGGTTGCGGATCAAAGGTCAAACACCTGCGCTGATTTCGGGCGAAAAATCGCGGACGGCCACTACTTGCATGGCTTGACGGAAACAGTCTGGCCGAATTCGAATGGATTGAACCAGATCAAGTGGCGCAATGCTTTACCTGACAGGCTGGCTCGTCTAATCAGAAATCAACAAAAAGGAAGCTCATGCGCATTTTGATCACCAATGATGACGGGATAAACGCCGACGGGTTGCAGGTCCTGGCGGAAATCGCGGCCGAAATAGCCGGGCCTCGAGGCGAGGTTTGGACCGTAGCCCCAGCGTTCGAGCAATCCGGCGTCGGCCATTGCATCAGCTATACCCATCCGATGATGATCGCCGAACTGGCGCCGCGCCGATTTGCGACCGAAGGCAGCCCCGCCGATTGTGTGCTGGCGGGTATCTATGATGTGTTGGAGGGGCAGCGGCCCGATTTGGTTTTGTCGGGCGTGAACCGGGGCAATAATGCGGGGCAAAATGCACTGTATTCCGGCACGATCGGCGGCGCTATGGAGGCCGCATTGCAGGGCATTCCGGCCATTGCTTTGTCGCAGTTTCTGGGGCCGCGCACCCAAGAGTTGACCGACCCGTTTGAAGGGGCGCGCCTGCACGGCGTGGCCGTGATCCGCGCGCTGCTGGACAAGGGACTTTGGGACGCTGACCAAGATTACCAGCTGTTTTACAACGTCAACTTTCCGCCCTGCGCTGCCGCTGATGTCAAAGGCAGTAAGGTCGTCTCGCAGGGCTGGCGCAAGGATACTTATTTCAGCGTTGATCCGCATCACGCCCCCAATGGCCGCAGGTTCTTGTGGATCAAAGGCGGCGCACAGCAAGTGCCCACCGGCCCCGGCACCGATGTTCAGGCCAATATGGATGACTATATTGCCATCACGCCGATGCGCGCCGATCTGACAGCCCATGATCGCCTCGCAGAGTTGGAAGCGCGCTTGGCATGAATATTGGCCCCAGCGAAGAGAACGAGGATCCAGCAGAGCGCAAGATGCGCTTTCTCTTCGCTTTGCGCTCCAAAGGGGTCATTGATGCCCGTGTCTTGACCGCGATGGAGCGGATTGACCGCGGCTATTTCGTCAAGGGACTGTTTGCCGATCGCACCTACGAAGATATGCCGCTGCCGATTGCCTGCGGCCAAACCATCAGCCAACCCTCGGTGGTTGGCCTGATGACGCAGGCGCTGCACGTGCAACCGCGCGACACTGTGCTAGAGGTCGGGACCGGCTCGGGCTATCAGGCGGCGATATTGAGCCAACTGGCGCGGCGGGTCTATACTGTGGACCGGCACCGCCGTTTGGTGCGCGAAGCTGTCGAGGTGTTCCGGTCGCTTGATCTGACGAATATCACTTCTATTGTCGCCGATGGCAGTTACGGTTTGCCCGATCAGGGGCCCTTTGATCGGATCATTGTGACGGCTGCGGCCGAGGATCCGCCGGGCCCCCTATTGGCTCAACTGAAGATCGGGGGTATCATGGTTGTTCCAGTGGGGCAGTCGGATGCGGTCCAAAGCCTGATTAAGGTCATTCGGCTGGAGAAAGGCTATGATTACCAAGAACTGCGTCCGGTGCGTTTCGTGCCTTTGGTCGAGGGGCTTGGCGCAGAGTAAATGTAGCGATAAATGCGCACCGAGGCGAACCTCGGGCGGAACGGTGAGGCAAAGCAATGAGCAAAACAATTTCCCGCATCATAGTCATGAGCGTGGCACTCGGTGGCTTGGCGGCCTGTACCCAATCGGGGCTCGATTGGGATGTGCGCGGTATCACCGGTGGGCAACTGGATACGCGCGACGAGGCCTTGCAGGCCACGCAAAACCGGCCCCAACCCGATGCGCGCGGCGTGCTGTCTTACCCCGGTTATCAAGTCGTGCTGGCCCGGCGCGGCGACACGGTGCGCAGCGTCGCAAATCGGCTTGCCATCGATGTCGATGAGTTTGCGCGCTATAACGCATTGAAACCAGATGATTTACTGCGTGCCGACGAATTGCTTGCGTTGCCTCGCCGGATCGATGCATCCGCAACCACCCCGGGTGCTGCGGCGAATGCCCCCGTTACGGGCGCAATTATTGGCGGCCCGATCGCCACACAGACCATCGATGTCACCTCGGTCGCGTCGGGTGCTTTGGACCGGGTCGGCAACCCTGCGCCAGCAGCACCAGCCGCATCGCAACCAGCCCGCCATCAGGTGCGACGCGGAGAGACGGCTTATTCGATCTCGCGCACCTATAATATCAGCGTGCGCGCCTTGGCCGAATGGAACGGGCTTGGCCCCGACCTAGCGCTTCGCGAGGGGCAATATCTGATTATCCCATTGCCAAACACGACCGCCCCCGCAGGCAACGCCACCCAAACGGCACCGGGGCAAGGCTCGCCAACGCCGGTTCCACCTTCGGCTGCAAAACCACTTCCAACGGAAAGAACCACCCCGGCTGCGGCGCAACCGCAAGACACGCCAAAATCACCAGAGCTTGGGCAAAGCCGCACTGCGGCCTCTTCTTCGGCTTTCGTAATGCCTGTGGATGGCCCGATCATTCGCGGCTATTCCAAAGGCAAGAACGACGGAATTGACATCTCTGCAGCAGCTGGCACCACGGTGCGCGCAGCGGCAAATGGCACGGTTGCAGCGATCACCAAAGACACCGATCAGGTACCGATATTGGTTCTGCGCCATGATGATAATTTGCTGTCGGTCTATGCCGGTATTGACGGCGTCAAAGTTGAAAAAGGTGCGAAAGTCACGCGTGGACAACCCATTGCCGTCGTGAGAAACGCCACGCCGTCCTTCTTGCATTTTGAGCTGCGCCAAGGCGTGGAATCCATCGATCCGCTGAGAAAATTGCAGTGATTTATCAGCGGGTTAGGGATTATCAACGCGTGTGACACAGCGCCTTGCCAGCATCGCCAATAGGGCGTGAGCTGGCCGGGCGCGCCCTTTGGGTTTAGGCGCAAGAATTGCCGTTTTCACAAAGCGCCGTGCAGCTTGGGGCTGATACGCCGCGTTAAGCGGCAAGGGCGCTAAAGAGTAACACCGCGACGGGCTGCAAGGTCGGTGAAATACTGCCATGCCACGCGGCCAGACCGCGCCCCACGGGTTGCCTGCCATTCAATAGCCTCGGCCCGCATGGTGTCTGCGTCAATCTTGACACCGTGCGCATCGCAGTAGCCACGGATCATCTCCAGATAGTCATCTTGCGAACAAGGATGGAAGCCCAGCCAAAGCCCAAAACGGTCCGAAAGCGAGACTTTCTCTTCCACCGCTTCTGACGGGCTGATCGCGGTAGAGCGTTCGTTTTCAATCATATCGCGCGGCATCAAATGACGCCGGTTTGAGGTGGCGTAGAAAATCACATTCTGCGGCCGACCTTCAATCCCACCATCCAGAACCGCTTTCAAAGATTTGTAATGCGTATCGTCATGGCTGAAAGACAGGTCATCGCAAAACAGCACAAAGCGTCGGTCAGCGGCAGCGCGCAGATGGTGCAAAAGCGAGGTGACCGTTGGCAGGTCTTCACGGCTCAGTTCGACCAAATAAAGCGGCAAGCCTTTTGCGTTAACATCGGCATGTATCGCCTTAATTAGGCTGGATTTTCCCATCCCCCGCGCGCCCCAAAGCAAGGCGTTATTCGCAGGCAAACCTTGCGCGAATTGCATGGTATTCACGGCCAGAATATCGCGGGCCCGGTTGATGCCGACCAACAAGGACAGGTCCACCCGTGCCACATCAACCACAGGGTCAAGCCTGTCCGGCGCAGTATGCCAGATATAGGCACGGGCGGCGTCAAAATCGGGGCGCCGTGCCGGGGGCGGGCTCATCCGCTCCAAGGCCTCAGCAATCCGGGTCAGGGCATCTTGGTCCATAAGCACGCCTTATGCAGTCGGGTCATGACGGGTATCATCATCGTCATCTTCATAATCGTCAACATCAACCCAAAGCCCCTGCGCACGCAAATCCGCTTCGCGTTTCTTTTCGACGCGGGCCACCAGCAGGATCGAAATCTCGTAAAGGCCATAAACCACGACAAACAAGATGATTTGCGTAATCACATCCGGGGGCGTGACA
>JBLIGH010000306.1:0-4214 GCA_047636855.1 Pseudorhodobacter sp. | reverse complement strand
GGGCGATCAAAATCTTAGTCAAACCCGCCTCAGCCGGAACAAAGGCCATCAGCACCGCCGCTGTCATCAACAAGACCGCCGCAACCAAAAAGCCGCGCATCCAGGGCCGAGAGCCGGCATCGCCAAACAAACGCGCGGTCGATTTGACGCCGATCAAGGCATCGTCCTCTTTGTCTTGATGTGCATAGATCGTGTCGTAGAACAGGGTCCAGGCGATACCTGACATCCACAACAACAGCGCCGCTGCGCTCAAACTGCCGGAGTGTGCGGCCCAGGCGACTAAGGCCCCCCAATTGAAGGCAAGACCCAAAAACACTTGCGGCCACCATGTGAAGCGTTTGGCGAAGGGATAAATCACCACCAAACCTAGCGAGGCGATCCCCAAAGCAATCGCCACCTTGTTGAACGTAAGCAGAATCATCCCAGCCAGAATCACCTGCAGGCTCATCCAGATCAGCGCTTGACGCACTGTGACCTGCCCCGACGGGATCGGGCGGCTTTTGGTCCGCGCGACAGCCGCGTCAAATTTGCGGTCCGTAATGTCATTCCAAGTGCATCCGGCGCCGCGCATTAGATAGGCGCCCAAGACACAGCCGCATGCGATCCAGACATCCCAAACCCGGTAGCCTGCGGGATCTGCAGCGGCGGCCAGCGCTAGCCCCCAGAAACAAGGGATCAGCAACAACCACGTGCCAATGGGCCGGTCTGCGCGGCTTAGCCGAAGGAAGGGGCGGGTGGCCGCGGGGGCCAAGGTGTCGACCCAATTGCCTTTTGGGGCGTCTGCAACCGTATCCGCTATTGTTTTCAAGGGCTCGGCCTCAGCCTCTGGCTTTTGGTGATCGGCGGTCATAAGTTGCCCCCATGGCAGATGCAAAGATCAGACTCTATGTAGGACAGCCGCTTGGGCCGGGGCAAGTCATTGCCTTGGACGAGGCGCAGGCCAATTACCTTTTTGCTGTGATGCGGCTGGCTGTCGGGGCCGCTGTTCGGGTGTTTAACAATGCCGATGGTGAATGGCGCGCGACGGTGGCAGAGGCTGGTAAACGCAAAGGCCTGTTGCTGTGCGAGGACCAAACCGCCCAGCAGCGGATGCCACCCGATCTTTGGCTGCTGTTTGCGCCGATCAAAAAGGCGCGCACCGATTTTATCGTTGAAAAAGCCACCGAGATGGGGGCTGCGCGCATCTTGCCGGTGCAAACCCGCTTCACCAATGCCGACCGTATTCGGCAAGACAAGCTGCAAGCCCATGCCATTGAAGCGGCAGAACAATGCGGCGGTACCTACGTTCCAGAGGTGACAGAGCTTGCGCCGCTGGACCGCGTATTGACCCAATGGCCGGCAGAGCGGCGGATTTTGTGGTGCAATGAAGCCTTGGCAGGGGTGGCCGAGGCTTTGCCCAAAACCGGCACCCCCGGCCCTTGGGCCATTTTGATTGGCCCCGAAGGTGGGTTTTCTGACGCTGAACGCACCCGCCTAGCCGCCATGCCGCAAGTCACTCAAGCCAGTCTTGGCCCCCGCATCTTGCGCGCCGATACGGCCGCCGTGGCCGCCTTGACGCTATGGCAGGCGACCCTTGGGGATTGGCGATGATACGGCAGGTTCGACCTGATGAGGCAGGCGCGTTAGAGGCCTTTTTGTCGCTATACCCTGAAATATCTATGTTTTTGCGCAGTAACCTTGCGGCCCACGGCATTGGTGGTGCGGCGCACCCCCATGCCACCATCTACCACCGCTGTCCCGAAGACGGGCCCATTCGTGCGATTTTTGGCCGCTCAAACGGGGGGGGCTTGATGATGCAAGCGCCTTTCGGTTGCGACAAGCAGGCCCTGTCGGCCTATGTCGATGCACTGCAGGGGCATACTCTGGTCGGATTGACCGGGGCGGCGGATCAAACGCTAGAATTATTGGCCGAATTGGGTTGGCAGCATCTCGGCAATCTGCAGCTTGATAAAGTCGAGCCTTTGTACCGGCTTGAACTGGTAAAGCTGGCGGCAACACCCGCGCGTCTGGTTCGGCCAAGTGCCGCGAATGCGCCGCGCCTGACGGATTGGTTTGAAGCCTATCTTCAGGAAACGGGCCTACCGATGCCTGGCTTCTCGCTTCGGCAAGCCGCAGAGCAACGCTGCCAATCCGCGATTGAAGCGGATGATGTGGGGTTTTTGGTTCGACAAGGTGTTCCGGTTGCAATGGCCGCGCTGAATGCAAAGGTTGGCAGTGCGGTTCAGGTGGGCGGGGTCTTTGTGCCGCAAGGCGCGCGCAATCAGGGGTTTGGGCGGCAAGTGACCCAAGCGCTTTTAGCGGGCGCACGCGACAAAGGGGCTACCGATGCCTATCTGTCTGCCAATAATGCGGCCGCCTGTCGTGCCTATGAAGCAATTGGTTTTGGGCGGATCGGCGACTACCGAATTGCCCTATTGCACGCGCCTGTAACATTCGAGAGGTCGCTATGTCCCTGATCCGCCCGCAAGCCCGTGATGCGATCTGGCGGTTGCGCGAGATTTTGGCGGCGGCTGGCGTTGCAGCCTTCGGTGTTTGGCTGATGGCGTTGGGCGGGCTGTTTTTGATTCCGCTGGGCGCTTTGGTTGTGGCTTTGGCCGCTGGGCTGGCGCTGTTGGGTTTGCGCCGCCTGCGCTTTGCGCAAAAGGGCGTGGCGCCGGGGGTGGTAGAGCTGGACGAGGGGCAGATCAGCTATTTCGGCCCGGCTTTTGGCGGTGCTGTCTCGGT
Organism: Pseudorhodobacter sp.; assembly: GCA_047636855.1. Classification (GTDB taxonomy): domain Bacteria; phylum Pseudomonadota; class Alphaproteobacteria; order Rhodobacterales; family Rhodobacteraceae; genus Pseudorhodobacter. The sequence goes on along the minus strand of JBLIGH010000306.1, from coordinate 1,490 downwards.
GCCGGAATTGACAGAGCTTCGGCTGCTGACCGCCGGCGGGCGGCGCATGTGGCGGTTGAAGCAATCCGATGGTCAAGTGCTGCTGATTCCGGTAGAGGCCGTCGGGGCCGAAAAGCTTTTCGATGCTTTCGCCGCGCTGCCGGGCATGGACACCCAAGTCTTGGTGCAGGCCTTGGATGCAAAGCCGGGTTTGTTGAACAAAAGGGCTGAAAAACCTACAATCGCGGCGGCTCAAAGCTTGACCAGCCTGCCTGACAGTCGCGTGATTTGGCAACGATCTGCGCGTGCGGTCTTGACTTGACCGCGCCAAGGCGACAGGTCTGACGCCAAAGATATTCGGCAAGATCGGAACCACCTCATGTCTATCCCTCAATCCGGCGGCGGCCCGATCGAAAGCTTTGACCAACTTGCGGCCTATATGGAAAGTGGCAACAAGCCTGCCGACCAATGGCTGATCGGCACCGAGCATGAGAAGTTCGGCTTTCTGACTGCGTCGAACACACCATTGCCCTATGATGGCCCGGCGTCGGTCAAAGCACTGCTGGAAGGCATTCGTGACCGCTTTGGGTGGACCGGGGTCGAAGAGCAGGGCCATATCATTGGCCTGCAACGCGGTTTGGCCAATATCAGCCTGGAACCCGGTGGCCAGTTCGAGCTGTCCGGCGCACCGCTGGAAACGCTGCATCAAACCGCCGCAGAGCTGGACAATCACCTGTCCGAGGTCGCCCAAATTGCCGACCCGATGGGCGTGGGCTTTTTGGGTATCGGGGCGCCCCCCGAATGGACCCATGATCAGATGGACCGGATGCCGAAAGGCCGTTACCGGTTGATGACCGATTACATGGGCCGGGTTGGCACCCACGGCACGCAAATGATGTACCGGACTTGCACCGTGCAGGTGAACCTCGATTTCGCGTCCGAGGCGGATATGGTCAAGAAGATGCGCGTCGCACTGGCGTTGCAGCCTGTTGCCACAGCGCTTTTCGCCTCTTCGCCGTTCTTTGAGGGCAAACCGAATGGCCATAAATCCTGGCGCTCGCGCATCTGGCGCGGCTTGGACAATGCCCGTACCGGCACGCTGCCATTCGTGTTCGAAGAGGGCATGGGATTTCAGCGCTATGTCGATTGGGTGCTGGATGTGCCGATGTATTTCGTCTACCGCGACGGCAAATATATCAATGCGTTGGGTCAATCGTTCCGCGATTTCCTGAAAGGCGAATTGCCAGCCCTACCCGGCGAGAAGCCGACGCTGTCGGATTGGGCCGATCATATGACGACGGTCTTTCCCGAGGCGCGGGCCAAGAAATACATCGAAATGCGCGGCGCTGATATGGGCAGTCGCGATTTCACAGTGGCGCTGCCCGCGTTTTGGGTGGGGTTGATGTACGATTCGACTGCGCTTGATGCGGCATGGGATCTGGTCAAAGGTTTTGATGCTGAATGCCGCGAGGCATTGCGGGTAGGGGCATCTGTATCTGGCCTGCAAGCCG
>JBLIGH010000305.1:0-4221 GCA_047636855.1 Pseudorhodobacter sp. | reverse complement strand
TGCCACACAGGGCAAAACCACCTGAATTGACCCGCCGAATTAGCCGCGCGTGCCGCCGATGCGTGGCCAATGCAGGTGGTAATCATCGATCACAATCGGATGGCTATGCGTTTGGGCGCCCTGCAAATGGGGGTGATCTATCGGCAGGTCCTTATGGCTGTGTTCCACCACATCATTGTCACCTTTTGGCCAAAGCAAGACCCCCCCCATCAGCCCTGCACCGGCCAGTCCCGCGAGGCTAAGAAAAGCGACCATCGGGCCAAAGGCCGTGATCAGCCACCCCGACAGCGGATAGGTGACCAACCAGCAGGCATGCGATAGCGCGAATTGGGCGGCGTAGATGGCAGGGCGGTCCTCGGGGTGGGCCGAGCGTTTGAGCAGGCGGCCGGAAGGGGTCAGCACGGTTGAATATCCAACGCCGATCAACACCCAGCCGATCAGCAAAGCACCCCATTGTGGCCCCGCCACCGCGACCCAAAGCGCCAGCAGCAACAGCACCGCAACCAAAGCCGCCGCGCCCGCGATCATCACCAAGCGGTCAGATCGATTCTGTAGCAGCCGGGGCAGCGCGATTGCGGCCAGCATCGAGCCGCCGCCAAACGCACCAAGCGCCGTCGCCACCTGTGTGTCGCCCAAGCCCAGATCGGATTTGATCAAAACCACAGTGTTCACCAGCACCATTGCCCCGGCCGCAGCCGCCGCAAGGTTCAGTGACAAAAGGCCCCGCAGGCGTGGCGTGGCAAGGTAGATGCGCAGCCCCCGTGTGGTGCGGTCATAGACGCCGCGCGAAACGCTTGGGGCTGGGCTGGGCAGCAAGACCGAGACGACCAACAGCGCCGAGCCTACAAAGCCGATGACCGTTCCGAAAAACAGCGTGTGATAGCTGACGAAGGCCAACAAGAGTGCCGCCAGCATCGGGCTGATCAAGTTTTCCAGATCATAGGCCAGCCGCGAAAGCGACAAAGCGCGGGTGTAGCGTTCCTCTTGGGGCAAGATGTCGGGGATTGTGGCCTGAAAGGTTGGTGTGAAGGCGGCAGAGGCGGATTGCAGCACAAAGATCAGAATGTAGACCTGCCAGACCTCGCTGACGAACGGCAGGCACAGCGCCACAGCCGCGCGGATCAGATCAAGGCTGACCAGCATGGCGCGGCGCGGCCACCGATTTGCGAGAGCCCCTGCGATGGGGGCGACACCAACATAGGCGACCATCTTGATCGTGAAAACCGTGCCCAACACCAGCCCTGCCCGCTCGCCCGCCAGATCGTAAGCCAGCAACCCCAAGGCAACGGTGGCGAGGCCCGTGCCCAGCAGGGCGGTGATCTGGGCCAAAAAGAGGTGCCGGTAAGTGCGATCTGCCAAAACGGAGAGCATTGAGTTTCCCTTACGGATATTTGGCGCTTGTCTTGACCCCGGACGCGGTGGCGGCGCTGCTTTCGACTGCCATGGCACGCGCGCCACCTGCCCCGGCCATGGCAGCACGAAGCCAACGGTCGATCGGGTCACAGGATAAGGTCCGCCGGGCACGTGCTGCGGCAAACGCGGCGGGGCGACGCGGGCGGGCCAGGTCAAGGCAGGCGCGCTCGACCTCGATCTTGCGCATCACAGCGCCATTGGCGCGTTTCAGCCGCAATACAATGTTAAGGTGGGTTGCATGGGCAAAACTCTGTACCATATGAATACGAATATCCCTCCAAAGGGGCCAGAGCAAGTGGGCAAGCGCATTCCCAAGACCCGCGGAAACGAGCGATATGAGACGACAGGCGGTTTTCATCCTGCACTATCTGTTGACCATCGTTTTGGTGGTGGGAATACTCATATCATCGGGGTCTCGTGGCCTGTCGCATAACCCGATCGATCTGGCCGCGATTCTGGAACAGCACCAATCCGAAATCGAAGAGCACGGCCATGCGCATGAGGGTATCGTCGATATAACCCATGCCTATCAAGGTCATGCCCATGAGATGACCGACCATGATCACAACCTCGCCTTTTTGCCGCCTCGACGTGGGTCCGGTGATTTGGCCCCCGCGCGGCGGGACTGGCCGATCATGCAGATCTCAGCAAAAAGCCGCAAACCCTTCGGGCTGGACCGACCTCCGCGCGGTTGAGGTGGCGCCAGCGGCGCGCATTCACCCCCTCTTTGAACTCAGCGGAACATCAATATGACAAACAACCGAACCTACGGGTCGGAAGGTCTGGTGCGCGCATGGCACCCGCTCTTGATCCTATCTGTACTGATGCTGGCCTTTCTGGCCTGCGCATCCACTGCCTTTGCCCATGCCGTCACCGAGGGTGACAAGGGCTATATCCTGGAAATCAGCGGGGTGAACCTGATCCCTTTCCTTTATCTGGGGGCCAAGCATATGGTCACCGGTTACGACCACCTGCTGTTTTTGTTCGGCGTCGTCTTCTTCCTTTATAAGATGAAGCACGTCGCCCTTTACGTCAGCCTGTTTGCCGCGGGCCATTCCATCACCATGCTGGCAGGCGTCTATTTCGGCTGGAATGTCAGCGCCTATTTGATCGACGCCATTATTGGTCTGTCGGTCGTCTACAAGGCGTTGGACAATCTGGGCGCCTATCAGCGCTGGTTTGGGGTGCAACCCGATACCAAGGCTGCCACGCTGATCTTTGGCCTGTTCCACGGGCTGGGGCTGGCCACTAAAATCCTTGAATACGACATCGCACAAGACGGGCTGATCCCGAACCTTCTGGCCTTCAATCTGGGGGTTGAGATCGGGCAAATCGTAGCCCTCGCCATGATTTTGATCGTCATGGGGTACTGGCGCAAGACCGCCAGCTTTTGGAAACACGCCTATACCGCAAACGTCGCAATGATGTCGGCCGGGTTCATTCTGATCGGGTATCAGATGACCGGCTACTTCGTCGCTTGACCTATTGGAGACATTAAGATGCACAACGCAAATAAACCCAACCCCGACGATCTGCCCAGCTCGGCGCAGCTTTTGAAATCGACCGGCATCGCCGCAATTGCCGCTGTGGTCATTCTGGTGACGGTCGTGCTGCCCTCCGAATATGGCATCGACCCGACCGGCATCGGCGGTGCGATCGGGCTGACCGAGATGGGCACGATCAAAACCCAACTGGCCGAAGAGGCCGAAGCGGACCGCTTGCTAGAGCTGGAAAACAGCACATCCGCGCCACAATCAAGCTTGCAAGACGCGATCTTTGGGTTGTTCGTTGGGACTGCCAATGCTCAGGCGGCAGAGGCATGGGCTGACGAATACAGCGTGACCTTGGCCCCGGGCGAAGGGGTCGAGGTCAAGCTGGTGATGGAAGAAGGGGCGCAGGCCGACTACAGCTGGCGCGCAAGCGGCGGCGTGCTCAACTTCGATTTGCACGGTGACGGCAGCGGCAAAGAAACCAGCTATGAAAGGGGCCGCGCCGTTGCAAGCGACGAGGGCGTTTTAACAGCGGCCTTCACCGGCAACCACGGCTGGTTTTGGCGCAACCGGGATCAACAGAATGTCACGGTCACATTGTTCGTTCGCGGCGATTACACGGGCCTGAAGTTGCCCAACTGAACCAAGGCTGCCCTTGCCAGCGTTGCAGGGGCAGCTTTCTTTTGCAAACCGCCTTAGCGCTGCCCAGGCATACGTTTGCGCGCGCGCGGTCACACCAATCTGGCCGAGGTTTTCAACACGCTACATCTGCTCAAAAATGCTGATGCCGCCCCCTTTCGGCGGCGGCATAAGGAATGTCATCTCGGTTGATCGGCAACCCCATCAATCTGCTTTGCGTTTGGGCAGACCGTTAAGGCCAATTGCGCCCGGGGGCGCCTAACGCCTTTCAGGCCGATGCGACGACTTTGTCGAGCATGGTTTTGATCTGATCTTTGGTCGAGTGGACGCTGGTTTGGAACAAGACCTCGTCGCCACGCAAGAACACCAGCGCACCGCGACCGCGAACGCCGTAAGCCTTGGCGACGTCGGTATCGCCGTAGGTATCCCAATCAACCTCGATGAACGAAATCGACTTGTCGTAGGCGGGATTTTCGGCGCGCAAAGCTGTGATCGTGCGGCCTTGGGCGCGGCAACTTGGGCACCAGCTGGCGGTGAAATCCAGCACGACGGTCTTGCCCGCTGCCAGTTCTGACTTCAGCAGATCGGGCGAAAAATCAGCGGCCACGGCCATAGGGGCTGCAAGGGTGATGGCGGCGGTAAGCAACAAAAAATCGCGACGAAGCATGGGGGGGCCCTT
>JBLIGH010000304.1:0-4225 GCA_047636855.1 Pseudorhodobacter sp. | reverse complement strand
CGACAGCGTGGTACCGGCGATACAATAGCCAACGGCGTTCACCTGTTTGGTGCCACAGATGCGCCGGGTTTCGGCCATCGCCCGCAAATAGCCTTCGCGGATGTAGTCATCCAACCCAACCTCGGCATACGAGGCATCGGGATTAACCCATGACACCACAAAGACCGTAAAGCCCTGATCGACAATCCACTTGATCAGGCTGTTCTTTGGGTTCAGGTCAAGGATGTAAAATTTGTTGATCCAGGGCGGAAAAATCAACAATGGGATGTCGTGCACAGTTTCAGTCGAAGGGCTGTATTGGATCAGCTCCATCATCTGATTGCGGTACACAACCGCCCCTTTAGTCGTTCCTATATTTTCACCTATCTTGAACGCTTGCTTATCCGCCAATGTCACCATCAGCTCGCCGCTGCTGGCTTCGAGATCGCGGACAAGGTTTTCCAAACCGGCCACAAGGCTTTCGCCGTCTGTTGCCACCGCCCGCTCCAACGCATCCGGGTTTGTGCCCAGAAAGTTCGTCGGGGCAAACATATTGATGATCTGCTGGCTGAAATACTCAATCCGTTTTTTCTCGATCGGATCGACCTGATCCAACCCCGAGATCGCATCGCCGATCATATCAGAATTCAGTAAATATTGCTGTTTGAGATAGTTGAAAAAGGGATGACTTTCCCACAAAGGATTCGCGAATCGGCGGTCCTTGGGCGTCGGGTCTTGCGGGGCCTTAAGCTCGCCCTTCAACAAAACCTGCTGCGCCTCGACATAATGTTTCAAGGTCTTGCCCCAATACGAGACCTGCTGTTCCAACACTTTGCTGGGGTTTTGCATCATTTCCGCAACATAGGCCGTCGCGGCTTTCATATAAACCTCTTGACCGGGGCCGTTTAGGGCCTGATCCGCCGATTTTCGATTGTTTAACGCAGCTGTGACGCGCTTTGACAGCTCTTCCAACTTCACAAGATTGGCGCTCATCCGTTCCGTGCGCGCCTTTGTGTCATCGTCTGTAGTTGTCATCTTAACAATTCCCTACTATCTTCGCTGCTGTGCAGCATTGTCGTTCCAATCCATTCCGGGTGGGACACGGCCCGTAAGTCGCGACCCCGCAGGGGTAGGAGATATAATGAAGTATATGATGACGTATGACCTAATGGAAAGCGCTCGCAACACGAATGCGTGGTTGGGGGCAACGGCCAAGGCTATGACATCCTATCCCGCGTTCGCACTTTCGATGAATCCGATGCTCAAAATGACGGCAGCTTGGGGTGAAGTCACCGAACGCACATTCTCGCGCATGATCACCAAGCCCGACTGGGGCATTCACTCTATTGCGGGTGCCGATGGGCAAGACCATCTGATCGAAGTCAAACCGGTTGTTGAATTGCCTTTCGGTGATCTCGTTCATTTCTCTGTCTCAAACCGCGCCCCGATGAAACGCAAAGTTTTGTTGGTTGCCCCGATGTCAGGCCATTACGCAACCTTGCTGCGCTCGACTGTGATCAGCCTATTGCCTGATTGCGAAGTCTATGTGACCGATTGGCATAATGCGCGCGAGATCCCGGCTTCTGAGGGCAAGTTTGATATTGAAGACTACACGCTTTATCTGGTCGACTTCATGCGCCACCTTGGCCCGGACACGCATGTGATTGCGGTTTGCCAACCGGTGCCCCTGACCTTGGCAGCGACTGCATATCTGGCCGCCGAAGACCCCGATGCACAACCGCGCAGCCTGACGCTGATTGGGGGTCCGGTGGACCCTGATGCCGCCGCAACCGAAGTGACTGACTTTGGTCGCCGCGTCACGATGGGCCAATTGGAACAGACCGCCATTCAGCGCGTTGGTTTCATGCACAAAGGCGCGGGGCGCTTGGTCTATCCGGGCCTTTTGCAACTGCAAAGCTTCATCTCGATGAATGCGGAACGCCATTCCAAAGCCTTCAGCGAGCAGATTGTGCGCGTAGCGCAAGGCGAAGCCTCGGACCACGATTCGCATAACCGTTTCTATGATGAATATCTTGCGGTCATGGATATGACGGCTGAATTCTACCTCTCAACCGTAGAACGCATCTTCAAAAATCGCGAGATTGCGAAGAACGAATTTGTTGTGGCGGGGAAAAAGGTCGACTTTGGTGCGATCACACGGGTCGCCGTCAAAACAGTCGAGGGTGCGAACGACGATATTTCCGCACCGGGTCAATGCATTGCGGCCCTTGCCCTGTGCACAGGCCTGCCCGACAGCCTGAAAGCCAGCCACCTTGAACCCGGCGCGGGCCATTACGGTATCTTCGCGGGCAAAAGCTGGCGCACCAATATTCGCCCCTTGGTTCTGGCGTTTATTGACGCTAATTCCGGCGACCTGGCCCCAGCCAAACCGAAACTGGTCAAAAAAGTCGCCTTAGCGTAGCACAAGCGGCCCGGCCAAAAACAGCTCCAGCGCCTGTGAAAGGGCCTGGGGCTTTTCGATGGGCACAACATGCCCGGCCCCCTCGATCACCTGTACTCTGGCCGACGCCATCAGATCTGCCATAAAGCTTTGACGTCGAACAGGGACCAAGGGATCCAATGCGCCCGCCAAAATTAGGGCCGGAACTGTGATGCGAAGCAGGGTCTTTTGCTGATCGCGGCGGCGCTGTAAGGCCCGGCACTGCCTCACATAAACCTCTGGCCCCAGCGCCAATACCATATCCTCGATCAGATCCAGCGCGGCGTCGCGTGCCACGGGGTCTGCCAATGCGGCGGCTGGGATCTCTTCGGCCATCGCCTGCGCCAAACGCCCAGTAAGTGCCAAAATCATCCGCTTGTCGCGGGCCGCAGACGCTTTTGGCGTCTCACCAAGCGGATCGGCCGAGATCAAGACCAGCTTGCTGACCCGCGCCATATCGCGCCGGATCACATCCAGCGCAACCTGTGCGCCAAGCCCGAAACCCACAATTGCAAAGCGGGTCGGGGCGGTTTCCAGCACGGCTTGCGACATTTCCTCGATCGTATTACCATGGATCGGCAAAACGACGTGCACGGCGCGGTTGCGCGACAGATGGCTAATCTGGTGCTGAAACAATCGCGCATCACACATCAGACCGGGAATAAGCAAAACGGGCGCTGCGATGGGCATTCAGAGGCCTTTGGCCCAATCAATGATCCACGTCACTGTCTGCGCGGTTTGGCCGGGGCTCATAATATCGCCGGTGATCAGATGCCCATTCGGGTCATCGCCTTCGCCCAATACAGGGTGGTGTGCTTCTTTGGCCGCGGACCATTCGCCGTAGATGCGGGCGGTCACAGCGGGCTGGACCACCTGATCTTGCGGGGAATACAGAAACAATGCCGGGGTTTTCACTGTGCTGAAATCCTGTTCGACGGCATGGCGCACCAAAGCTTCCATCGGCACGGCGGAAACCGTGGGATAGCTGTTGGTCCAATAGCGATCGTGCAATTCATTGCGCGGCGGAAAACTGCGGTTCTGCCCTGCCACCAACGGCCCCCATTGCCGCACATAAGGCAGGCCCAGCAAGAAAGACGCCCGAACATCAATCCCGAAATTCGGAGAGACAAAGACAATCCCGGCAATACCCTGCGATAGATCAGGGTCGGTCGCGGCAATTGCAGCCAATGTGCCGCCAGTCGAGGTCGAGATCACCAAAACCCGCTCGCCAATGCGGCGCCCGATAGCCAAAGCCTCGGCAGTGTCCTCGATCCAATCCCCGGCCATAGGCTCGGCCATCGCGGCGTCGCTGCGACCGTGACCTGTCAGCCGGGTGTAGTACAGATTGGCCCCCAAAGCGCGGGCCACATCATCCGGCACCGGGCGGATTTCGTGCAATGTCGCTGAAAACCCGTGCAGATAAACCACCGCCAAAGGGGTTTTCTGCCCGACGGGACCATTCCAGATGATCTGCTTTTGCGTGTTGGGTACGATATCGGGCAAGGCCGCCTCGGACTGCGCCAGATAGACGTCCAGATCCTCGGGCAGGCTGGCCGGATCGAAAGCGATCACCCGGTCAACCGGTTCGACCGGGCCAAGCACGATAAGTGTAGCCAAAAAGACACCGCCCCACAGCAGGACCCGCCCCAGTATTTTGCCAAATCTGCGCATTATTCCTCCGGGGTAACTTGGGTGATTGCCGTCGTGATCATGGCCAGACAAGCTGGCGTTGAAAAGCGGTGATCAGCGCCTTTTACCAATGTCAGGTGAATATCTTCGCCCTGCGCATGATCTAGCAGCCGCAAA
>JBLIGH010000303.1:0-4232 GCA_047636855.1 Pseudorhodobacter sp. | reverse complement strand
AAACCTACATCGTTGCAGTCGGTGCATCATCAAACAGCCTTCAAGGCCGCAGCGCTGCTAAGTTCGCCGAAGATCTGGGCGCGCGCCTCGGTGCCGACCATACCGTCGAGTTTTTTGCCGACGGCCAGCTTGGCGATGAAAAGGAGCTGCTTCAGAAGCTTCGGCTTGGGACCGTGCAGTTCACGCTGATTTCGTCGATCATGACGAATGTGGCCCCTGAATTCGCGCTGTTCGAGATGCCGTTCCTCGTGCAAAACCGCGATCATTTGAAAGCCATTGACTCCGAAATCGTGCAAAAAGAACTTGCACCCAAAGCCGAAGCCGCTGGGTTGAAGGTCATCTCGACTTGGGAAAATGGCTTTCGCCAGATCACCAACAACACACGCGCGATCAACACGCCCGCAGATCTGAGCGGCCTAAAAATCCGCACACCTTCGTCCGAATGGCGCGTGTCGATGTTTAAAGAATGGGGTGCGAACCCAACGCCGATGTCGTTCTCTGAGGTGTTCGTGGCATTGCAGACCGGCACGATGGACGGACAGGAAAACCCGTTGACCAACATCACCGGCGCCAACTTCCAAGAAGTGCAGAAGTTTTTGAGCCTGACCGATCACGTCTATTCGCCGACATATCTGACATCGGGTCTGGAAACGTGGTCCGGCTTGCCTGACGATGTGAAAACCGCAGCGGCCGACGTTGCGGCATCGGTGCAGGACTGGTCTTTGGCAGAAGGCCTGAAAGCCGATAATGAGCTGGTCGACAAGATCAAGGCCGCTGGTGTGGCCGTGAACGTGGCCGACAAACAAGCCTTCATCGACGCTTCGGCACCGGTCTATGCAGCCTTCGCCGCACAGGTAGAAGGCGGCGGCGATCTTGTTACCCGCGCTTTGGCTCTGGCGAAATAGGCCCTAAAACCCAATACCCGGCCGGAGTTTTCCGGCCGGTTTTTTTCACCGGGGGGGGCCATGATGATCGCGCTGTTTGAACGCGTGCTGTTACGCTGCATAGAGACGATCTGTCTTGCGCTTCTTGTCGCACTGACCGGGGCGGTCGTCTATTCGACCACCATGCGATATCTTGGCATGTCACCATCATGGTATGATGAAATCGCAAGCGTGCTTTTGGCTTGGATTACCTATTTCGGCGCGGCTTACGCCATTTTTTTGCGCCAGCATATGGGGTTTTCGGGTATCGTTACCGCCCTACCAAAAACTGCTGCCGTCGCATTGGCCTTACTCTCGGAAGTGCTGGTCATCGGCTACTTCGCCGTCATCGCCTGGTACGGAAATGCCGTCCTTGCCGCTGCAAAATGGGACTCGCTGCTAAGCTTGCGCTGGATGACGCTTGATATCGTTCAATCCGTCATCCCAATCACCGCTGTGTTGATGATCATCGGCACGGTGCTGACCATGCCACGCGCGCTGCGTCACGCAGCCCAAGGGATCGACAAAGAACACGTCGAAATCGAACAGGCCATTGCCGAAGCCGAACGGGAAAACCAAATGAAAACCCTTGGGGAGAGCAAGAGATGATCCTGTTCGCGACTCTGGCTGCATTAATAATCCTCATCCTTATCAACGTCCCCATCGCCATTGCCATCGGACTTGTGGCAATTGGGGGCTCGTTGCTGACCACCGGGACCTCCGGGCTTTTGGACATAGCCATCACGCTATATTCCGGGGCTACAAATTTCCCGCTGATCGCTATTCCGCTGTTCATTCTGGCGGGCAATCTGATGAACACCTCTGGCATCTCGGTCCGGTTGATCAATTTTGTGACCTCGCTGATCGGCTTCGTTCGGGGTGGGCTTGGCATGGTCAACATCGGCGTTTCGATGATCTTCGCCGAGATCTCGGGCTCTGCCGTGGCCGATGTCGCCTCGACCGGCACCGTTTTGATCCCCGAGATGAAAAAGCGCGGCTATTCACGCACGCTTGCCGCAGCCATCACCTCGTCTTCGGCCTCGCTTGCCATCATCATCCCACCGTCGATCCCGATGATCCTGTACGGCGCCATCGCGGAAACGTCCGTGCTCAAGCTGTTTATAGCCGGGGTTGTGCCGGGGGTGCTTGGCGGCGTTTTGATGATGGTTGTCACCTATTTCCTGGCGATCCGCTACGATCTGCCGCGCGCCGAGGGGTTCGACCTTTGCCACGTCTGGCGGTCTTTCAAAGAGGCGATCTGGGCGCTTTTGATGCCTGTCATCATCCTTGGCGGCATCTTTTCGGGGATTGTGACGGCAACCGAAGGCGCAGGTCTGGCCGTGCTGACGGCCCTTATCATCGGTCTGTTCATTTACCGCGATATGGATGTCACCCGCCTGCGCAAGGCGATGCTTGAAGGCGTAAGCCAAACGGGTGTTGTGATGCTGTTGGTCGCGTCTTCGGCTGCTTTGGGTCTGTTTCTGACGCAAACCCAAGTTCCGCAACAGCTGGCCGCGCAGATCACGCAGTTCACCACAAACCCTTGGGCTGTGCTGGCGCTGCTTAACCTGTTGCTGCTGGTGCTGGGCATGTTCTTGCATGGGGCTGCGGCGATTATCCTTGTCGTCCCTATTGTGATGCCGCTGGTCAATGCCGTCGGAATCGACCCAATCCATTTCGGGATCATGGTGACGCTGAACCTTGCAATCGGGCAACAAACGCCGCCCGTGGCCTCGGTGCTGATCACCGCCTGTTCGATCGCAAAGTCGGGCATCTGGGAGACGACACGCACCAACCTGCCCTACATCGGGGTTTTGGTCTTCATTTTGATGCTGGTGACTTATGTTCCCGAAGTGTCGCTGGCACTGGTCAATTTCGTAGACTAAGCCACAATCTAAGGCGAGATGAATGCGCGGCGGCGGTCCGGGATGAAGGAAAGTATCGGATACAAAAATGCGACAGAGGGCTGGAAAGTCGATCCGTCGCACTCTTGCGCTGACGCGCGCCATAAGCTAATCAAGCCAGAGTCGCGGGCGTTGTGTAATGGTAAGACCTTAGCCTTCCAAGCTAAAGACGCGGGTTCGATTCCCGCCGCCCGCTCCAAAATAACCCCGCATCCCCAAGGTTTAAACACTTCTCGTTGATGTCGCTGCCGCCAACCGTATTTTGAATTTCAAGACGGCGCGTCGGTGAAAACGTCGATCAGCGCGGAACCCGAGGCGCGATTTGAATTCACCGCCCGGTCAACGCGGTGTGATGCCAAAACCCCCAACCGCGTTGCTTTCATCAAAACCGCAGCACCGTGGCCTGCCTCGCCCAGCCACAACGGCCAATCGGCAGGTTCCAAAATCACGGGCTCGCGGTTGTGAATAGGGCTGATCCCCGGCCCCGCTTCGGTCGTGACCACGGCACAGGTCGCGATTGCCTGATCCGCACCCTGCCAAACGTGCCAGACCGCCGCCAGTGCCATCGGCGCTGTGTCTGCGCGCGTGATATACCAAGGCAAGCGCGCACCGTCTTGCCCGGCGGACCATTCGTAAAACCCCGAAATTGGCAAGATGCAGCGCCGCGACCGGACGGCCTCGCGAAAGGCGGGTTTTGTCGCAATCGTCTCGGCGCGCGCATTGATGATCAGCGGCCCGTCATTCACCGTCTTGTACCACCCCGGCACCAACCCCCAGCGCATCGCCCGAAACCGCCGACCGAGGTCAGAGCGGGTCACAACGGACACCATCTGTGTTGGGCAAAGATTGTAATTGGGGGGGGCAGGAAGATCGTTATCAGGCACGGCATCAAACAGCTGTGCCATCGCGTCATGCGGTAACGTGGCTACCAATCGCCCGCACATCGCATTTCCCTTTGGTTAGAAAATCTTGAAAACCGGCACCCAAAGCGTGCAATGGGTGCCGATGCAGGGCGATTATTCCCCGATTTTCTTGATGCGGCCTTCGACGCCGACGGTGACTTTGCCAAGCTTCGTGACGTAGTCCATCACATCATTGGCCATCAGGTTACCATTGCCTTTGTCAACGATCACTTTACCGCCGCCCAAAGCCGAGAACCCATCGCCGCCCGCCATAATAAAGTCATTTGTAGCGACTTTATAGACCTTGTTGATGTCCAGCGGCTCGCCACCGATCATCGCCTCGGAAATTCGCGCGCCTGCTGGCGCAGAGACATCATAAACGATCGTCGCACCCGCGATTTGCAAGAACCGACCGGCCCCGTTTTCGACCTGGCTCACGCCATTTTCCAAAGCTGCCAGAACCTGACTTCCGGGCAATTCGGTGACCGTGGTGGCGTTGCCAA
>JBLIGH010000302.1:0-4238 GCA_047636855.1 Pseudorhodobacter sp. | reverse complement strand
CAGATGGGACAAATAGTTCTGGACGGTCTGGGGCTTTCTGGTCCGCCCCAACTCGGATGCGAAATCGACTAGATCCTTTGATCGAATGTCGGTGATAGCCCTGTCGGCGATCTCGAACTGCTTAATCGCCTCCAAGACCTGAGCCTTGGTCCGACCAATCTTTGTCCTACTTTGGTCAACGTACCGGTCAATGGCCTCGGCCAGTAACACCACAGGCGTCTTCTGGAGTTCCAGAAAGTCAGGGGCGTAGATCGCCTTTTCTTTTTTCTTGATCCAAGCCTTGGCCATGCTCTCCTTGTTGAAGGTTTCGTTCTGGGCGAAGAGGATCTTTCCCCCTCGCTTCAGTTTCACTCTGGCGATATAGGCAACCGAGCCATCTTTTCGGGGGCGCTTTACAATCGTTCCCATTGGGATCACAAACTCCTCTATTAGGATCACATTGTGTGCCCGAGGGGTCCAGAACAGTCAAGAAGCAACTAAAACCATCTAGAACGAACCGAGGTAAGCGCTTGAAAAACAATGAAAACAAGAATTTTCGGTTGAGTATTGCTCCGATGATGGATTGGACCGATCGGCATTGTCGTTATTTTCATCGGCTGATGACGCGCCGGGCGATGCTTTACACTGAAATGGTCACTGCGGCGGCTATTTTGTATGGGCCGCGCGACCGTTTGCTTGACTATAACGGTGCCGAGCATCCGGTAGCGTTGCAACTTGGTGGCTCTGATCCGGGTGATCTGGCAAAGGCGGTCCAGCTGGCGCAACCTTTTGGCTATGACGAGATTAACCTGAATGTCGGCTGCCCCTCGGACAGGGTACAGTCGGGTTGTTTTGGCGCTGTGCTGATGGAGCGGCCAAGCCTTGTGGCCGATTGTGTGGCCGCGATGCAGGCGCAAACCGATGTTCCGGTGACCGTAAAATGCCGGATCGGTGTTGATGATCAAGATGCTGCCACAAGCTTGCCGCGCTTTATCGAGACCGTTGCCGGGGCAGGGGTCAACCATTTTATCATCCATGCCCGAAAGGCTTGGTTGCAGGGGCTTAGCCCCAAGGAAAACCGTGAGGTGCCGCCATTGGACTATGCTTTGGTGCTGCGCATGAAGCGTGAATTCCCGGACCTGACGATTTGCATCAACGGTGGGATCGCGACATTGGATCAGGCAAAAGACCTTTTGGGTCAAGGGGTTGATGGCGTGATGATTGGGCGGGCGGCCTATTATGACCCGGCATCGGTCCTGATTGGGGCGGATGCGCTTTGGGGCGAAACTGACCAGCGCGATGCTTTTCAGGTGGTCGAGGCGATGCGCCCCTATATCGCGGCCCATCTGGACAGCGGCGGGCGGTTGCATCAGATCACCCGGCATATGCTTGGGCTGTTTCACGGCCGCCCCGGTGCGCGCGGCTGGCGGCGGGTGCTGTCCACCCAAACCTCGCGCAGCGGTGCGGGGCTAGAGGTGTTGGATGCCGCGTTGCGCGAACTTCAGGTCGTGATCGCGGATTGACGCGGCAGCAGCCCGACACGCGCACCACCGACCGCGCTTAGAAAATCGGCGCAATCCGGGCGAGCAGCAGCCGAAGCCATCTTCTGTACAGCGCCATCCATGAAAATAGGCCGCGAATGGCTCAGCAGCCCCGCCCTTTAACGCCAAAGCTGGGCGCAAAAAGGAAGAGGTAAAATTCCAGGTCGCTAAACCCTAACTTGGCGCAATGCGCAAATCCATGCAGCTTTGCAGGCCGCAAGCACGCATACCAGACTGGTGCTGGCGATCTGGGCGCGCTATGTCGGTCAAACCCGTTTAGAAAGCCGAACGCTTATGCCCGAATTTTCCAACCTATTGCCGATGATCGCCCTTTTGCTTGTCATTGGGGCCTTTGCCGGGGTGATGGCCGGGTTGTTGGGGGTCGGCGGCGGCATCATCTTGGTGCCCGCTTATTTCTACGCCTTTGCGCATTTGGGCTATGACGGCCCGCAGTTAATGCAGATCTGCCTTGCGACATCGCTGGCCACGATCATCGTCACCTCTGCCCGTTCGGTGCATTCGCATCACAAAAAAGGAGCTGTGGAGTGGGACGTTTTGCGGGGGTGGTGGCCGTTCATTGCCACTGGTGCAATCGCGGGGATGTTCACGGTCAGCAGGCTGCAATCAACGACCTTGCAAATCATTTTCGGCTGCCTTGCGCTTAGTGCCGGGCTTTATATGGCTTTTAGCCGGCCCGATTGGCGTTTGGGTCAAGCGATGCCGCTGGGGGCAAAGCGGATCGGGATCGGCAGTGCGGTTGGCTTTTTCTCGGTGCTGATGGGGATCGGTGGCGGTTCGTTCGGTGTGCCGGTCATGAGCCTTTACAACATGCCGATCCACCGTGCCGTGGCCACCGCTGCGGGCTTTGGCATTATCATTGCTGTGCCATCGGTGATCGGGTTTTTGCTGGTGCCTGTGACAGGCGCACCACCGCTGACCTTCGGCGCGGTCAATCTGCCCGCCTTTGTTGTGACCATTGCGATGACCTTGATCACGGCGCCTTTCGGCGTGAAGCTGGCCCATAGCCTGGACGCGCGCCCGCTGAAACGCATCTTTGCGATCTTCATTACGATGGTTGCGCTGAACATGCTGCGCAAAGTGATTTTCGGCTAAGGCCTAGTCGCGGGCAACGCGTGCGCGGCGTCCGCCCCGACGCTTGGTCAGCGTGCTTTCACGCTCGGGCAAATCTGCCATCACGGCGCGGCGCGCCTCGGCGCTCATCCCCGACCATGCCCCGATTTCGTCGATAGAGCGGTAGCAGCCGACGCAAATCCGCGCCTCTGGGTGTATCACGCATAGCTTGACGCAGGGGCTTTCGACCTCTTGCCGCTTCCAGACCTCATCCATCCCGTTTCAGACCTCCCGCCGCATATGCGCCATCCGGTCCAGCGCGCCTTGTAGAATATAACCCGCCGCCACGTGGTCAATAACCTCTTTGCGACGTTTGCGCGATGTATCCGCCTCTAGCAGCGCGCGTTCGGCGGCGACGGTGGACAGGCGTTCGTCCCAAAAGGCGATCGGCAACGGCGTTAGCCGCGATAAGTTGCGTGCAAAGGCCCGCGTCATCTGCACGCGTGGCCCTTCCGAGCCATCCATGTTGCGCGGCAAGCCCAGCACCAGCCCGCAAATCTCGCGCTCGGCCACCAGTTTCAGCAGCGCCTCTGCGTCCAGCGTGAATTTGACCCGCCGGATCGTCAGTGTCGGCGTGGCGATGCTGCGCAGCCGGTCAGAGATCGCGACCCCAATGGTCTTATCCCCGAAATCCAGACCCGCCAGTGCACCGATGCCGGGCAATTCCGGCACGAAACTCTCCATCATGTCGTGATGGTTCATTTGATCAAACCCGCCTCAATGGCCGCGTCCAGAATAACCGTCATCTCTTGTGGGTTTTTTAAGAAGGTCTTTTCGGACTCGGCAAAGATCGCCTGCGCGCGCTCTGTTTCGCCAAGATTGGCCAGTGCGGTGATTAGTCGCGCCCATTCCTCGGCAGATCCGCCTTGGGTCGCAAGCCGGTCACTCAGGCCTTCGACCATGCCCCGGATCATTGCCTCGCGGTCCTGCGGGCTCAGATCTTGGGCTGCGGCGATATCGTCGGCGGTGGGGCCGGGCAGGGCGCGGGCGTCGGGTAGATTGTAGCGTACACCGGCCAATTGCGCCAAAACCTCAATGCGGCCACGCACTTCGGGCAACCAATTGCTGTCAGCGGGGGCAATATCCACCAATCTTTTCCAATATCCAAAGGCCAGATCCGGGCGTTCCAATTGCATATGGGTGATCCCAAGGAAGAACAGCGCCGTGTCATTGTCCGGCGCCCGTTCCAGCACGTCGCGAAACAGCGCTTCGG
Source organism: Pseudorhodobacter sp. (assembly GCA_047636855.1). Lineage (GTDB taxonomy): Bacteria > Pseudomonadota > Alphaproteobacteria > Rhodobacterales > Rhodobacteraceae > Pseudorhodobacter. The sequence goes on along the minus strand of JBLIGH010000302.1, from coordinate 374 downwards.
TTTCGGGCGAGACCCGGCCCGCACTGGCTTGGATCATCAAGGTCGCTTGCTGCAACCGCTCTTCCAGCGTCGCATCGCCGCCTTTGAGGGCTACAACCTGTGCCTGCGCTTTACGGGCCGCGGCAAAATTACCCAAACCGGCCTCGTTTCGCGCCAGCAAGGTTTGCCCTTGTAAATCATCGGGTCGCTTGATCACGGCGTCGCGCAGCTTTTCCACCAAAGCCAAAAAGTCCGGGTCCACCGTGGTCTCGGGTTGCCATGTGGGCAGGCGGGCTTCCATTTCCGTTTGTGAAAACCGCTCGGCCCGCAGCTCGTCAGCCAATAACAGCCGCGCGCTGAGGGGTCTGTCGGAATATCCGGGCTGGCCAAGCTGG
>JBLIGH010000301.1:0-4264 GCA_047636855.1 Pseudorhodobacter sp. | reverse complement strand
AAACCGCGCCAAGCCACCCATGACCGCATGATCATCGGCAAAGTTCCTGTCACCGGCCAAAGGCGTGAATTCCGAAAACAGCGCCGCGATATAATCTTTGCAATGGGGGCGATCGGGATGCCGGGCGACCTGACATTTCTGCCAAGGCGACAGCGCTTTATAAAGGTCGCGCAACATGGTTGCCGCTTTCGCGTCCAGCCCGGCGGCTTCCTTTTCAACATCCATCTCTTTGTTCGACCGCGCCATTGCGCGCAATTCTTCTGCCTTGCCTTCAATTTCGGCCAAGGGCTTTTCGAATTCGAGATAGTTCATAAGGCACTCCACGAGCTGTCCTTGAGGTATATGCCCTTGCTACCGCTTGATTGCAACTCGGCAAGATTTACAAAATCACCTCATCGCAAAAGGAGAGGGTGAAACCGAAGGGTCAAACGGCGCGGCATCTTGCCTTGGTGGCGTGATGGCAAACCAAGGCAGTCGTCGTGTTCGTCGCGCATACGACTGTCGATTCCGGTGCTGCCAGCTTGATGATGCCCCCGCAGCAACCAAGTTTTGCCCCTGCTGCCTGCTGATCACGATTCTGGCCATCAAAACGCGGCTGGCCGTTTCAGGTGCTATCAGCGGGGATCGTCATTGCTGTCGAGGCTGGTCATTGTCAGGAATGAGGGATGGCCTGCGATACCAAACAAAATCGTGATCGCTTTCGCCCCAAAGAGGTCGCGTATGCCCTGAAAAGCAGCAGCGCCCCGAACTTTCGTTCAGGGCGCATGCGTCCTCCCACGATCGGCGGAATTGGGCCTCCCCTCCCTCACCCGCCTTGGGTATTCGATGGCTATCGGGCGATCATTTCTGACTGCCGCACGATAACATCCGCCTGTTTTATAGAAGCAATGTCGACGAGTCTACCTTTATACACGGTCGCACCTTCACCACGTGCTTTTGCAGCATCCATCGCCGCCAATATCTCGCGCGCTTCTGCGACTGCTTGCGGTGATGGTGTAAAGACCTCGTTGCAAAGCGCTATCTGTTTGGGGTGGATTGCCCATTTGCCGACCATCCCCAAAACAGCAGAGCGGTGGGCCTGTGCGCGAAAGCCTTCGTCATCAGAAAAGTCGCCAAATGGGCCATCTACCGGTAAAATTCCATGGGTGCGGCACGCGGCAACGATTGCGACCTGCGCCCAATGCCACGGGTCGGACCAATGTTTTACCCCGCCTTGCAGCATATAGTAGTTTTCCTGTGTGCCACCGATTCCAGTGGTTTGCATCCCCATCGAGGCCGCGAAATCCGCAGCCCCCAGGCTCATCGCTTGTAAGCGGGGGCTGGAAGCGGCGATCTCTTCAACATGCGCGATGCCTGCCGCTGATTCGATGATCACCTCGAAGCTGATCGGTTTTTTACGGCCCTTGGCACGTTCTATCGCCGTCACAAGCGCGTCCACGGCATAGACATCAGCTGCGCAGCCCACTTTCGGGATCATGATTTGGTCCAACCTATCACCGGCTTGTTCCAGCAAATCCACCACATCGCGGTACCAATAGGGCGTATCCAAGCCGTTGATCCGTACGGACAGGTACTTTTTACCCCAATCAACGCTGTTGATCGCCTCGATAATATTGATACGAGCTTGATCCTTGTCGCTGGGGGCGACCGAATCTTCCAGATCAAGATTGATAACATCCGCTGCCGACGCCGCCATCTTCTCGAATAACGCAGGCCGAGAGCCGGGGCCAAACAACTGACAGCGGTTTGGGCGCGCGGGGGGGGCGGGTTGCAGGCGGAAGCTCATGTCAAATCTCTTGGTAATGAAGTTACGTATCGACTGCCACTTTGATTAGATTATTGCGCGCGCGATCGCAAGGTTAAAGATGTTGCAATGCAGCACAAATTTTAGCGCGACATGGACAAGGCTGCGCAAGAAATCACCTCACTCATGCATATTTCCGACTTTTTCTTCACAATATTCGACATTATTCGCGAAAATAACCGAGCATATTCTTCGATACTTCCTACATTCTTACAAGATACGCATTACATGAGGCCTACCATGATCCAAACACCCTATTTGTTATTCCTCGGTGATGCGCGTGACGCGTTGGCTGCAAAAGTTGCGCAAGGTATCAAGGACTGGCGCCCAGAATATGCGCTTGGCCAGTTTCGGATGGAAGGCTGCAAGGCCGATATGAAATTGCCCGACATGACTTTGACGCAAGCCAAGGCCGCCGGATGCAAAACGCTGGTCATCGGCGTTGCCAACCGGGGCGGCGTCATTTCCCCCGCGTGGAAAAAGGTGCTGGTGCAAGCGCTCGAGGAAGGGTTTGACCTTGCCTCGGGGCTGCACAACCTGTTGCGCGACGAAGCCGATCTTGTCGCGGTGGCAGCAGCGACGGGCCAGACATTGCATGACGTGCGGGTGCCGTCCGTCGATTACCCCATCGCCTGCGGCACAAAACGCACTGGCAAGCGAATGCTGGCCGTGGGCACCGATTGTTCGGTCGGAAAGATGTATACCGCCTTGTGTATGGATGCAGAGATGCGCGCGCGCGGGGTCAAAGGCACGTTTCGGGCAACCGGCCAGACCGGGATTCTGATCACCGGAAATGGTGTGCCATTGGACGCCGTCATTGCCGATTTCATGGCGGGTTCCGTTGAATGGTTGACCCCCGATAATGATGCAGACCATTGGGATCTGATTGAGGGCCAAGGCAGCTTGTTCCACGTCTCGTTTTCCGGTGTCACGCTGGCGTTGATCCATGGTGGCCAACCCGATGCGCTGGTGATCTGCCACGAACCCAGCCGCGCGCATATGCGCGGCCTGCCAGATTACCAATTGCCCAGTATCGAGGCTGTGCGTGACATGGCACTGGCCTTAGCGCGGGTGGCAAACCCGGCTTGCGTCGCCATTGGCTGCTCGATCAACACCCAACATATGTCGGATGATGCGGCCTTGGCCTATTGTGCCGAGGTCGAAGCCCGCACCGGCTTGCCAACGGTCGACCCTTTCCGCCATGGTGCGGCACGTTTGGTCGATGCAATGCTGGCGGTTTAAGCTGCCAGAGCTGTTTAAAAGGGGCGGTCCCTGATCGCGGAGAATACCATGATTTCAGTTACGCCAGACACATTCCGTCTTGCTCAGGTTTTCACGATTTCACGCGGGTCGCGAACCGAGGCGCAAGTGCTGACCGTACGCATCACGCGCGGTGGCGTGACGGGGTGGGGCGAATGCGTTCCCTATGCGCGCTACGGCGAAACCCTGCAAAGCGTGACCGCCCAAATTGAAGGCCTGGCCCCAGACATCGGGCGCACCAAGCTGCAAAGCGCTTTGCCTGCCGGTGCGGCCCGCAACGCCGTGGATTGCGCTTTGTGGGACCTCGAGGCAAAAACCGCCGGCGTTCGGGTCTGGCAGCTCGCCGGCCTGCCCGCCCCCCGGCCCGAGATCACCGCCTATACGCTGTCACTCGATACGCCTGAAAATATGCGTGCCGCCGCCGCCGCCAATGCCCACCGTCCCTTGCTCAAGATCAAACTGGGCACCGCTGACGATATGCCACGCCTAGAGGCGGTTCGTGCAGGCGCGCCGAATACCCGCATCATCATCGATGCCAATGAGGGCTGGTCGGCCGAAGTCTATGCCGAGCTTGCACCGCATCTGGTCGCTATGGGGGTCGCCTTGGTCGAACAACCGCTTCCGGCAGGGCAAGATGATATGCTGGCCGAAATCGCCCGCCCGCTGCCGGTCTGCGCCGACGAATCCTGTCATGACCGTGCCTCGCTTGCCGGGTTGCGCGGTAAATATGATGTTGTGAACATAAAACTGGACAAAACCGGCGGGCTGACAGAGGCACTGGCGCTGAAGACGCAGGCGCTGGCCGAGGGCTACGGCCTGATGGTCGGTTGTATGATTGGCAGTTCGCTGGCCATGGCCCCCGCTATTTTACTGGCGCAAGGCGCTGCTTTCACCGATCTGGACGGCCCGCTTTTGCTGGCGCAAGATCGTGAAAACCCCTTACAATTTGATGCAAGCGGTGTTCACGCGCCAGATGCGGCCCTTTGGGGATAATGAACTTGGGTGAAGAAGGCTCTTGAATTCCGGCTAAAATTTCCCGAAAGCCAATGTGAGCCATCGCATACGTCCATGACGCCATTTCCGAAGGAGCAAATATGTCACGCACCGTCTATGTAAATGGGCACTATTTGCCCGAAGCCGACGCCACCATTTCGATTTTTGACCGCGGCTTTTTGATGGCTGACGGTGTTTATGAGGTGA
>JBLIGH010000300.1:0-4279 GCA_047636855.1 Pseudorhodobacter sp. | reverse complement strand
GCCGGCCTCAACCGCGCGACAGACCCGGTTGCCAGTTTTGACATCACCTTGATGGACGAGACGGGCCGCGTTTGCATCGAGGTGGAAGGGTTCACGATCCACAAGCTAGAAGGCACGTTGGCGCTGGACGCCGTTCCGCACGATCTGGAATTTGAGGACGAGGCAAATTCCAACCAGCTTTCCGCTGCCGAAGAACGCCTGGCCCATAGTCTGTCACAAGGGATCCGCCCCGAAGAAGGCGCCGCCGTCTTTGGCCGCGCGCTGGCGGCGGGTTTGCCGCAAATCATCGTCTCTTCGCTGGATTTGCTTGCGCTGGTGGCGCTGGCTGACCGGGCCGATGCCGCACCGCCAGAAGGGCAAAGCTTCGCGCGCCCTGACCTCGACAGCGATTACATCGAGCCGCGCAACGATATCGAGCGGGTTTTGACGGGCTTTTGGCAAGACTTGCTGGGCGTCGGGCAAGTCGGGGTCGAGGATGACTTTTTCGCGCTTGGGGGTCATAGCCTGATCGCGGTGCGTCTGTTCGCAAAGGTGCGCAAGGCCTTTGCGGTGGATTTCCCGATCTCGGTGCTGTTCGAGGCCCCGACCGTTGCCGCCTGCGCCGCGCTGATCGAAGAGCGTATCGGCCCACAAGACAACGTTGCCAAACCGAGCGCGCCAAAACGCCGCTTTAAATATTTGGTGCCGATGCATCGGGGCGATGACAAAACCCGCACGCCGATTTTCATGGTGGCGGGCATGTTCGGCAATATCTTGAACCTGCGCTATATGGCCAATCTGCTGGGCAGTGACCGGCAATTCTATGGGTTGCAAGCCAAGGGTCTGTTCGGCGACGACCAACCGCATGACAACCTGACCCAAGCGGCCGCCGATTACATCACCGAAATCCGGCAGGTGCAGCCGCATGGCCCCTATATTTTGGGTGGTTATTCTGGCGGTGGCTTGACCGCTTGGGAAATCGCACGGTTGTTAGAGGCCGAAGGCGAAGTGGTGGCAAACCTCGCGCTGCTCGACACGCCTTTGCCGATGCGCCCGGTCTTGAGCCGACCAGATAAGGTGCTGATCAAACTGGCAGAGTTTCGCGAAAAGGGCGTGGGATACGCTTGGGAATGGGCGCGCAATCGCTATGCATGGAAGCTGCAACAATACCGCGCCCGCAAGGCAGGCCCGCTGCAAACCATCGCTGCCGCCGCGTTCCATGATCTCGAGATCGAGGCCGCCTTTCGCGCGGCCTTGCCACAGTTGCAGATCACGCCGCGTGAAGGGTCGGTGGTGCTGTACCGCCCGCCGCTGGATCGCAAATGGCAAGTGACACAGGGCAATTTCGTCTCGGCGGCGAAGGAATATGTGTTCGAGGATAATGATTGGGCGCAATTTGCCTCGTCTTTGCAAGTGGTTGAGGTGCCGGGCGATCATGACAGTATGGTGTTGGAACCCAATGTCCGCGTGTTGGTCGCGCATTTGCGCGGCGTGACTGCTGGCGTTGATGCGGCGCGTTGCGGGCGCATGAAACCAAAGGCGGAACCGGGTTTCATTTCCGCGACAGCGGCGGAATGATCTGATGGCAAAAACGGTTCTGACGGTTATTCTAAACTGGCGCACCGCTGATATGACGCTGCGCGCCACAGAGGCCGCACGGCGCGAGATGGCGGGGCTGCCGGGGGCGATTACGATCGTTGATAATGACAGCGGCGACGGCTCGTTTGAAACGTTAAGCCGCGAGATTGCGGCGCGCGGCTGGCAGCTGGGTGAAACCCCCGTGCAGGTGCTGCAGTCGGGCCGCAATGGCGGTTTTGGGGCGGGCAATAATGTGGGTATTCGGGCGGGGCTTTTGGGTGGCGCGCGGCCTGAATACGTCTATATCCTGAATTCCGACGCTTTCCCCGACCTAGGGGCGATCCGCGCGCTTTACGACCACTTGGGCGCGCATCCTCAGGTAGGGTTCGTCGGCAGCTACATTCACGGCGATGATGGCGAGCCGCACCGCACGGCCTTCCGTTTTCCCTCGGCCTTGGGCGAGTTTGAGGCGCATATTCGCTTTGGCCCGATCAGTCGGCTGTTAAGCCGTTATATCGTAGCCCAACCGATCCCCGAGGCAACAACCCGCGTTGATTGGCTTGCAGGCGCCAGCCTGATGATGCGGCAAGATGTGCTGGATCAAATCGGTCTGTTTGATGAAACCTTCTTTCTTTACTTCGAGGAAACCGAGCTGTGCCACCGCGCCGCCGCGGCCGGTTTTCCAACCGATTATGTGCGCGAAAGCCGCGTCACGCATATCGGCTCGGTCTCGACCGGTATCAAAACCTGGCGGCGCATGCCGGATTATTGGTTCAACAGCCGCAGCTATTACTTCACCAAAGTTCATGGCCGCTTTTACGCGGCTCTGGCCACAATTTTGCTGATTTTGGGCGCTAGCCTGTGGCGGATCAGGATCTTGATCCAACGCAAAGACAGGCGCGACCCGCCGATGTTTTTGCGCGATTTGATCCGCCATGCGCGGCGGCCCCCGCTGCCGAAGCAAAGCCCAAAGGTGAAACCCGCGCCGCAGCGGGAAGGAGTGTAAGATGTCGTCTGCCCTGATTATCGGCAATGAGTCTCTGACGATCCAATGCGCCGAAAGCTTGGTGCTACGCGGTCATTCCATCGCGGCGATGGTCACGCGCAACCCGGAAGTTCGGGCTTGGGCGCAGGCCCGTGGGCTGCGGGTCGAGGCGCAGGGCGCGGGCTTGGCCGAACGGCTTGGCGCGTTGCGGGTGGATTGGCTGCTTTCGATTGCGAACCTGAATGTGATCCCTGACGCTGTGCTGGCGCTTGCCGGTGCGGCGGTGAACTTTCATGACGGGCCATTGCCGCGTTACGCGGGGTTAAACGCGCCTGTTTGGGCCATTCTGAACGGCGAGACACAGCATGGGATCACCTGGCACCGCATGGTTGCCGGGGTCGATGAAGGCGCTATTCTTGAACAGCGCCTGTTCGACATTACCCCAGCAGACACCGCCCTGACGCTGAACACCAAATGCTTCGAGGCCGCGATCGACAGCTTTTCAGCGGTTCTGACCGCGCTGGAAACCGGGGCTGCGGGCTTGCCGCAAGACCTGAGCCTGCGCTCTGAATTTCACCGCGCGGACCGGCCTGCCGCCGCCGCACGGCTCGATTTTACGCAAACGGCGAGCAAGGTTTTGGCCTTGGTGCGGGCGTTGGATCATGGCGACTACCTTAACCCGCTGGCATGCCCGAAGGTCGAAGTGGCGGGGCGGGTTTTGGTGGTCAGTGCGGCCGAAATCGCGCAGGGCACTGGCCAGCCAGGCGAGGTGCTGGCGGCGAATGAGGCGGGCCTGACCGTGGCCTGTGCCCTTGGGGCGGTGCATCTGTCTGGCCTGCGTGACATGCGAGGCGCTGCGGTCTGCCCGAAATCCCTTGGCGTGACGCATCTGGAAAGCCCGGGTGTGGCGGCAGATGCCATCACTGCGGCCATTGCCTCTGTTTCGGGGCAAGAAGGGGCTTTGCGCCGGAAATTAGCGGCGCTGACACCGCTGGACCTGCCACTGGCGACTGCAGAAAACGGCGCGCTAGATTGGCAAAGCGTCGCGCTGCCACAACCGCTTTCGCTGTTCGCATTGGCGCTTGGGGCGGCAAAGGCGCAGGGTCTTTCCGCTGCCGATTTTGCCTATGTCACAGACGGCCAAAGCCGGTATCTAAGCGGCTGGATGCCCTTGACCCTAAACGCTTTCGGCACTGTGGCGCAGGCGCAGGCCGATTTTGCGCCTGAACTGGACGCCGCCCGAAACGCGTTTGGGTTCGCGGTCGATTTGCCGTTGCGCGACCCGGCTTTGCGCGGCCTCAAAACCCCTGCCATAGCGCTGTCACTGGCAGCTGCCTTGCCCGGTGCGGCGCTGACCCTGACACCCGATGCGCTGCTGTTTGATGCGGCCCGTATTGACCCGGAACAGGCCGCTGCCTTTGCCGCGCGTCTGGTGGTTTTGGCCCAAGCTCTGGCCACTGCCGTCCCAGAGGGGCTTTGCGCCGACCTGCCGATCTTGCCCGAGGCCGAGCGTGATTTGATCCTGACACAATGGAACGCAACCGCGACCGAATATGACCGCAGCCTGACCATTCCCCAAGCCTTCGAGGCGCAGGTCACCCGCACCCCCGACGCCGTGGCTGTCGTGTTCGAGGGCACCAATCTGACCTATGCCCAGCTGAATGCCCGCGCCAATCGCGCAGCGCATGTGCTGGCCGAAATGGGTGTGGCCCCCGGCACATTGGTCGGGCTTTGCAC
>JBLIGH010000299.1:0-4303 GCA_047636855.1 Pseudorhodobacter sp. | reverse complement strand
TCGTGCTTGCCCCTGCCCGGAATATCAGTATGAAAGCCCCAGTGTCGGGCCATGGCGCAGCCTGGATAGCGCGTCCGTCTGGGGGACGGAAGGTCGTGAGTTCGAATCTCACTGGCCCGACCATTTGAAAGAACCGCCCGCCCCTGTTCAGACAGGCGCGGGCGATTTCGTATTTATCGCAGCCTGTTAAGGGGAAGTTGTCATGACACCGACCGGAGTGCTTCCCGCGCAAGCCTTGCGCCAGTTAATAGATGACGGCGCGATATCGGCACGGCCTGCGGTTCAGGCAGATCAAATCCAACCTGCCAGCCTTGATCTGCGTTTGGGAACCGTTGCTTACCGGGTGCGCGCCTCCTTTCTGGCCGGGCACGGCCGCAGCGTGGCGGACCGCATTGCCGAGTTTGAGATGCACCGCGTTGATCTAAATGATGGTGCTGTGCTGGAAAAAGGCTGCGTCTACGTGATCCCTTTGATGGAGCGGCTTACCCTGCCCCAAGGCTTGACCGCTGTGGCCAATGCCAAATCCTCGACCGGGCGGCTTGATTTGCTGACCCGCACAATCACCGATGGCGGGGTCGAGTTTGACCGCATCGCCCCCGGCTATGATGGGCCGCTTTATGCCGAGGTTTGCCCGCGCAGTTTCTCGGTTCTGGTGCGCCCCGGCATGCGGTTGAACCAGATCCGGTTTCGTCACGGGCAATCCGTCTTGGATGATGCGGAACTTGCCGCCTTACATGCCGCCGATCCGCTGGTGTCCGGCGCGGCTGTTATTTCCGAGGGTTTGGGCTTTTCCGTTGATCTGCAGCCGCAAAACAGCGATCTGGTCGGGTTTCGCGCCAAACCCCATACCGGCGTGATTGATCTGGAGAAAATCGGCCATTACCCGGCCCGCGATTTTTGGGAAGACGTGCGCAGCACCGATGGCCATATCATTCTTGACCCCGGCGCGTTCTACATTCTGGTTAGCCGCGAGGCGGTGACAATCCCGCCTGATTTCGCCGCTGAAATGGCGCCTTATCTGGCGATGGTCGGCGAGTTTCGCGTGCATTACGCCGGTTTTTTTGACCCCGGTTTTGGCTGGGCGGCTGCGGGTGGTGCAGGCTCGCGCGGTGTGCTAGAGGTCCGCTGCCACGAGGCCCCCTTCGTTTTGGAACATGGGCAGGTGGTTGGGCGTTTGGTTTATGAACGCATGTCCGAACGGCCCGAAAACCTGTATGGCACTGGGATCGCATCGAATTATCAAGGGCAAGGCCTGAAGCTTTCCAAGCATTTCAAGATGCCAACCTAGAGATCTGGCCATGAAATATCTTGTTCTTTTCTTGACCCTATTTGTTTCGCAGCCACTGCACGCGGCAGAGGCAGAGCTGAACCTTTATCTGTCGCTTTGGCCTGACGGGGCCGAAGACGCGATTGCCGCGATGAACCTAGAGCTGGGTGAAGCGCTGGTGATCCAAACCACTTTTGACGCGGACGGCAATGAAACCTTTGCCGAAATGCCGATTGATCCGGTCAATCGTGCGCTGATTTCTGCGGCGATAGAGGCATTGCTGGCCTTGACCAACACCAATGCCGCAGACGAGCTGCCGTTTCCGGTCATCGCTGTCGAATGGAGCATCACCCTGCCCTCGAATTTCGCGCGCGGCTATATTTCGCTGCCACTGGATGCACAGCCGGCAGCGATTTTGGCAATTCAGGATCAGATTTTCGGCGCAAGGCTTGGCGCAGACCTGCCTTAAAGCAGACGCTTGCCAATGCGTGACGCCTGACGCGCACGTTTGCCCAGCTCACGCGCCTGTTTGGCCTGTGCCTTGTCTTGTGGCGTTGTATCACCCGCAGGTTTTCCTTTGTTTGCGAAGTGGTTGATGCCTTTGGTGATGCCGGTATTGATAACCCGGCGAAACAGCATATTCATGATCATGTTCAGCATGCGAGACATCTCCATCTTTAATCTTCAAAAAGTTCGGTTTGGCCAGTGGTTGCGTCTTCGTCTTCATCCGAAGCCGCAGGCGCATTGACGAAAGAAGGTCGGTTGTCCAAAAGACCGGCAGCGCGCAGCTCTTTCAGCCCGGGCAGGTCGCGGGCCGATTCTAGCCCGAAATGGTCAAGAAATTGTTCCGTCACCACGAATGTGACTGGACGGCCCGGCGTCATGCGACGGCGGCCAAAGCGGATCCATTCCAGCTCGATCAATTGATCCACCGTGCCTCGGGATACGGCGACGCCGCGAATCTCTTCGATCTCGGCACGGGTCACGGGCTGATGATAGGCAACGATCGCCAGGGTTTCGACTGCAGCGCGCGACAACTTGCGCGTCTCGACCGATTCCTTATGCATCAGATGGCCAAGGTCGGCGGCGGTGCGAAAAGCATACGCATCCCCCACCCGCACCAAGTTCACGCCCCGCCCCTCATAGCGACGGCGCAGCGTTACCAAGGCTTCGGCGGCATCACAGCCATGCGGCAAGCGCGCCGTCATTTCCGCCATGGAAACCGGCTCTGCGCTGGCAAATAAAATTGCCTCGATCATCCGCTCTTGTTCCGCCAATGGCGGTGCGCTGAACAGGCTTTCGGTTGCAGGTTCGCTCATCGCCCCCCCTCGCGTTTGCGGACTTGGATCGGGGAAAAGACATCGCCTTGCCGAATTTCCAGCTGCCCCGCTTTGGTCAGCTCCAACATCGCTGCAAAATGCGCGGCGGTGGCCGAACGGCGGCGTTGTGGGTTGGTGTCCCAACCGACCGGCAACCAAGTTGCCAGATCCGTCCATTGCACAGCATATCCCAACAGCCCCCGCAGCCGCTCCAGCGCCTCTTCCATGGTGAACACATTGTTGCGGTCCATCACGAAGGGGCGGAAATCATCGCGCGTCCGAATGCGGGCATAGGCCTGCATTAGATCCATCAACGTGGCGCCGTAACTGATCTTGCGGCGTCGGGTCACATCTTCGGGAAGGCCACGCGCAAAGAAGTCACGCCCCTTTTGATCGCGCGCCATCAATTGTGCCGCCGCCTCGCGCATCGCTTGCAGACGCTCTAGCTGGTAAGCCAAATGCGCTGCAAGATCTTCAGCACTCGGGCCTTCTTCGGTCGGGTCAGGCGGCAGCAACAGCCGCGATTTGAGGTAAGCCAGCCAAGCCGCCATCACCAGATAATCTGCAGCAAGTTCGATCCGTAAAGAACTGGCTTTGTTCACAAATATCAAGTATTGCTCGGCCAGTTGCAGCACCGATATCTTGCGCAAGTCAACCTTTTGGGTCCGGCTTAGGGTAAGCAACAGATCAAGCGGGCCCTCAAATCCATCAACATCAACGATCAGCGATTCCGCCAGCAGGCGGTCCGCAACGCTTAGTCGTTCCGATCCGGTGTCCCACCCCTCAGCCATGCGCGCCCCTGTTCATCAAGCTTGAAAGTTCAGACTGAAGCGCTGCGATGTCAACCGGTTCCGGGTTAATTCTTGCGGCAAGCGCGCGCTTTGCACGCGCCTCGGCGGCAGCAGTCAAGGGGCCAGCGGATGCGACAACGGCTGCCATCTCGTCGGGTTTGCCGTTGCAATGCAGGGCTATGTCGACGCCCGCAGCGATTGTATTGGCGGCGCGTTCCCCGACAGTTCCCCAAAGCGCATTCATCGACAGATCGTCCGAGATCAACAGCCCATCAAAGCCAATTTGGCCGCGCATCACCGCAACCATGCGCGGCGAGGTCGTGGCCGGTTGATCCGGGTCAATGCTGGTGTAGACCACATGGGCCGTCATAGCTAAAGGGAGGTCCGACAAGGCCTTGAATGGCTCGAAATCATTATCTTCCAATACCTTACGCGGCGTTGTTACCACGGGTAAATCTTTGTGGCTGTCGATCGTACCCCGGCCATGACCGGGCATATGTTTGATCACAGGCAAAACACCGCCCGCCAAATGCGCCTCTGTCGCCGCCCGCCCCAAAGCTGTCACGACCAAGGCCGTGTCAGAATAGCAGCGATTGCGCAAAAACGGATGTGTGTCAGCCGACGCCAGGTCAAGGCAAGGTGCGCAATTGCCGTCGATGCCAACGTCCATAAGCTCGGCTGCAATAAGGCGGTAGCGCAGATACATCGCGCGTTTGGCTTGCGCCAATTGCGCCCCGGGGGCCGCATTTTGCATCACTGCAGTGACCATTTCCAAAGGCGGCGACCATTCGGACCAATGCGGCGCGCGCAAACGCTGCACCCGCCCGCCTTCTTGATCGACGAAAATTGGGGCATTACGCCCGACGCTTTCGCGCAATTGTGCCGTTAGCTGGCGTAATTGCACAGGCGATTGAACATTTCGGGCA
>JBLIGH010000298.1:0-4305 GCA_047636855.1 Pseudorhodobacter sp. | reverse complement strand
TGCGCACCGCCGCGATTTGTACAATTTCATCGCCCTTATCAGGTGAAAGCCCGGTGGTTTCGGTATCGAAAACCACATAGGTCAGATCCGCCAGCGCAGTCTCGATCACCGCTGCATTCCGATCTTTTCCCAAAAGGTCAAAATCATAGACAACGCTACGGCTGATCGGTTTGGGGCGCGGCCCAGCGTGCCGAGCCGAACGAAGCGGAAGGCAAAGCGAGGGCGTAAGCCCTGCTTCCGGCCACATTTCGGTCGCATGGCTGGACAAAACATTACGGCCTGTCAAATCGGGCATCGACGTGTCCAGCGCAGCCCCAAGCCAGCTTTCCAGCAGGCCTACAGCAAGGGGCAAGCCCTGCCAATGCAAACGCAGCAGCGTTTCCCGCCCATCTTCTTGCCATGTCAAATGAAAAGCCTCTGCGCCGGTTTGCGCGAGGTTCTGGACCAAATTGGCCAACAGCGTTACCACCTCATACCCGTTGCAGCGCAAAAGCAACGGGGCCTCTGCAGCCGCAAGGTCAAGGCCCTGAGCCTCTAGGCGCGCGCGCAACCCGTCCACCAGATCAGAAGCCCGCGTCAACGCAAGCGGCCAACTGTCAAAACGACCTTCCTCATGCTGCGCCCCAAATTCTGTCACGACTTGCGCAAGTGTGTCTGTTTCGCTGCGCAAGGCCTTTTCCAGCGCCATGGGCAAAGGCTCGGCCTTGGGCAGGGCCGCCAGAAGCATTTGCAAATTTGCGGCGGGGCGGCGGATACCTTCAAATAGCGCATCCAGCAGCGCCTCTCGCTTGGCGTGGGCCGCCAGATCGCCGGTCACATCGCTGAGCGTCAAGACATAGCCCGGTTGCAAACCCGGATCGGGCCGCAACAGACGCATCCGAACCGACAACAGACGTTTGCCATCGCGGGTGCTGCACAGCAGGTCCGACGCCGCCTCAATCTGGTCTTCCGAGGTTTTTTGGGCTGCCACAAGTCGCGCATACCCATGCAAAACAGGCCCCTCGCGCAGATAGTCGAATAGCTTTCGGTCCAGCCCGGGTTTGACAGCCGCCATGCCCGCTTGCGCCTCGGTGAAAAGCGAAACTGCGCCGATCAGATCACTGGCCGCACTGTTGTAGAAAACCAGTTGATGATCGGCAGAGCAAAGCAAAACACCAACCGATACATCCGACAAAAGCACCTCGAGCCGCCCTTTTTCGCGGGCAAGCCTGATGGTTTCGCGCGCCACTGCTTCGGTCAACGCATGGCGGGTTTCGGTCAAAGTCGCGGCTGTGGCAGACACTGCCGGCGCAAGGTCGCCCAAAAAGCGCGCAGGGGCCTGATCCAACTCAACCGACACATCCGCATGGGCGCGGGCCCGCAACGCGCCCGACAAAAGCCCGATGGGTTTAGCGACATTCAGGTCAAACAAAAACCAAATCCAGACCATCAGGCCGATGATGCCAAAAGCGCCGACCAAGCCCCCTTGCACAAACGCATCCAAGGCCCGCCCTGCTGCAAGGCGGTGATAGGCCAGCCCCAAGCCCAGAATAAGGGCCAGTACCGCACCCGCGCCCAGCGCTGCAAACAACAGAAAAACCCGTAACCGCAAGCTGAGACGCGAAAGCATTTTAAACCGTCAGTCCTTTCTTGCCCTTTTGGGTCAGGCCCCCAGCAAACGCCGGACTTCGGCGCGCAGTTCCTTCAATTCGAACGGCTTTGTGATGAAACCATCAGCCCCCAAAGCCATGCCTTTTCTGCGCTCGATCGCCGAGCCGCGAGCGGTCATCATCAATATTTTCACATCCGTCAGGGCCGGGTCCATCCGCACCCCCTGGCAGATCTCGTAACCAGACATCTCGGGCAGCATCACGTCAAGCAACACAAGGTCAGGATGGGTTTCGCGAATACGGGGCAAGGCTGCGGCACCATTGGCAACGCGGTCATGGGCATAGCCTTCGCGGGTCAAAAGATAATCCAGCGCAAGGGCGATGTTATCCTCGTCCTCGACCACCAAAATTTTATGCGGCAAATCCTGCTCGGTCATGGTTTATCCTTCCTGACAAGCGGCGCGCTGAAGTTCATCCGAACTGTCGGCAGGCAGCCATTCGGTGCCAGTTAAGGTGCCATCCGGGTCCAATGTCGCCCCCTCGATCAGATCAGCGCGGCGCGCATCAAGGCAATCAAATGCCAGCGGAATGCGGGTCGTCGGGGTCCAGCGCCGAACGACAAGCACATCGGCACGGCGGTACCGGTCGTCGACCTCCGAGATTACCATCACTGTGCGGTCCAGGGCCATAAAGCGGGTCGAAACCGGGAAAAGATAGGTCCAAGGCCGGTAGGCAACCCGGTCGGCAGGCGAAGACAAGATGATGACCTGTTCTGGCAAAACGCCGGCCGTTCGCTCGTACCAGCTATATTCATTCCAGACCGAAAAAACCAACATGCCTGTGCCAATCGCCGCCGGAAGCGTCCATTTCGGCACACGGCCTTTGGTCAGGTGACGCAATATGATCACGATGCCAACCAGCCCGATTCCGGCAGTGATAGTGGCGATAAAGTCCAACAGCATAGGGTTTGCGTCTCTCAGATACGGGCGCCACGGGCAGAGCCGATGGCGGATTGCATGGTGCGCACAACGACAAAAGCGTCGCGCAGGTGGGAGCGTTCGAAATCCGACAGGTCGGACGGCGCCATGAAATTATCGGGTTTACGGCCCGAACGGATCAGTCGCGCCTGATTTTCCAGCCGGATTTCCGCGATCATGTCATAGGCCTCTATCAGATCCCGCGCGCCAGAGGCAGAGATGATCCCCGCATCGTCGGCGGCCAGCAGACGGGCGCGGGTATTGACCACAGGCAATTGCCCGATCAAGGCATAGACCCGGCCCAGATCGGCCACGGGGACGACGCCAGAATGCTTCAGATCAATGTGATTCTTGAACTCGCCCGACCGGATGGTGGCAAAACCGCGCAACAGACCGAGGGGCGGCGAATGGGTCAAGCTGTTGCCAACCATATGCGCCACAAAAATCGAGTTTCTGGAGGCCATTGCCAATGTATCCGCCTGAAGGTCGCGAAACAGGCTGGCAGCCCCACCAATCGGGCGCAGATCGAACATAACGGACGCAAGCATCTGCGCTTTGGGATCGGGTGTCGCCACCCATCTGCGGAAATAGTCGCGCCAGACCCGAACCGGTTGGCACCACATCGGATTGGTCGCCATCATATCGCCGGGGCAATAGAAATAACCCGCCGCATCCAAACCGTCGCTGACAAATTTCGCGAGGGCCGCGAAATACGGCAAGTCGGCATCGGTGACGGCGTCGTCCAAAAACAAGCAATTATCCTGATCCGAAACGCCGGTTTGATCTTGCCGGCCCTGACTGCCACAGGCCAGCCAAAGGTAGGGAACAGGCGGCGGGCCAAGCGCAGCTTCGGCCAGCGCCAACAACCGGCGGGTCACTGTATCGGCAATATCGGTGATCAACCGGGTGACAACCTCATGCGCGTTATGCGCGCCGACAAGCTGCATCAGCAGTTTGGGAATGCGCGCGGTCACCTCGGCCATCTCGGTGACGGTCTCGGCGCTGGCCGCATCGCGCACCAACCCCGCCGAAGACACGGCCTGAAAGCGGGTCAGATCGGTTTGGGTAATCATACCGACCAGCGTGCCGCCTTGCACGACGGGCAAATGGCCAACACGACGTTCCAACATGATATGCAACACGTCAGAGCCCAGATCATGCGGTGATAAGCAGACGGGGTCAGGGGTCATGATCCCTTCGACCGGGCCGGACGGGTCAAGCCCAAAGGCCAGTACTTTGTTGGTCATGTCGCGTGTGGTCACGATGCCCAAAAAGCGCGCGCCCTCGACAACTCCAAGCGAGGAGACGTGGTTGTCGCGCATGCGGGTGGCAGCGTCACGAATGCTGGCATTCGGGCCAATGACGACGGGGCTGCGCGCCATCAGGTCGCTGACCTTCTGCGTGGTCAGATCTGCGCCTCTGGTTTGGGTCGCCCGCCCGCGGCTGAAAAACCGCGCGAAAGCAGGCGAGGCTGCGATCAATGCACGAAACTCGGCTGTGGGCAGCCTCAAAACGACGGCATCTTCGCTGGCACGCGCGGTCGTGACTGCGACGCCGTCGCGCATCAGCCCCCGCTCGCCGAATGAATTGCGCGGACCCAACAGCGAAACCAGCCCGCCGGACGCATCCAGCACCTCGACCGAGCCGCGCTTGATCAAATACAGGCCGGAAAGGGCCTGACCCAAATGGTAAATCTCGGAACCAGCGCTGTATTCGCGGCGATCAAACACGCCTGCAAC
>JBLIGH010000297.1:0-4315 GCA_047636855.1 Pseudorhodobacter sp. | reverse complement strand
CGTGCCTCCGGCGGGGATATTTGTAAACAGATGAGGGGTTAGGGCAGCAGGTATTGCAGCGCCCAAAGCGTGCCCATACCGCTTGCGATGGACCAGATCACGCCAAAGCGCCAACCCGCGGCGAGGGCGATCAGGGCGGCGGTTAGGCGCAGCGGGTCGAACTGACCTTGAGTGGCAGC
Organism: Pseudorhodobacter sp.; assembly: GCA_047636855.1. Taxonomy (GTDB): domain Bacteria; phylum Pseudomonadota; class Alphaproteobacteria; order Rhodobacterales; family Rhodobacteraceae; genus Pseudorhodobacter. The sequence continues at coordinate 4,136 of JBLIGH010000297.1, read as the reverse complement.
GGGCCATAGGATCATTGGCGTGACCAAGGCCGGCAGCACCGCGACGCCAACATAGCGCAGATGGGTCAACAGCCAGTCCGGTAATTTGCGCCCGCCCAAGACCCCCAGAAAGGAAAAGCGGATCAAGAAGGTGCCAATGCCAAGCAGCAGTGTCACCAGCCAGAAGGTTGATGTGTCGATCATGGCGCGACTTTCCTGGCATTACGGCGGTTTATCCAGAACTCGGTCTGTGCGCCCGCGATTATGGCCACAAGGGCCGCGAGGATCAGGCCGAAATTCCACGGCACACCCGAAAAGACCACCGCGGCGAGGGCAGAGGTGGCCGCCGCAACGATATGGGGTGCGCTGCGCAGCATCGGTGCAAAGAGCGAGATAAAGCAGATTGGTACGGCGAAATCGGGCGAAAGGGCGGTCGGGATGGCTTGGCCCAGCACGGCCCCCAAATAGGTGAAAATATACCAAGGAATGCACACCACTGTAATGCAACCGAAGTAATAGCTGATTTTTTGCGACAAGGGCATTGCCGGTTCTGCCTCGAAGGTGCGAACCGAGATCGCATAGGTCTGATCGATCATCACATAGGCCATCAGCAGCCGCAGGCGCAAAGGGGCGGCCCCCAGATGCGGGGCAAGCGCGGCGGAATACATCGCCATGCGCAGGTTAACCGCGAGGGAAGCCAGAAGAACGACGAAGATCGGCGCGCCTTCTTGCAGCAGGCTGAGGGCGGTGAATTGTGCCCCCCCGGCGATGACAATTGCCGACATGGCGACGACTTGCAGAATATCGAGCCCGGCATCGCGGGCAACAACGCCAAACAACACCGAAAACGGGATCACAATCACCACAAAGGGGCTGCAATCTTTCAGGCCACGCCAATAGGCAGCCTTGTTTGCGATCTTCGCAGGGGTCATGGCGCGACCTTTTGCAATCGTTGCATTCTGATGATGGCTTTCACTATGTGAAACCGGTGAAAAACCGCACGGTTTCGGGTTGAGCTTTGGTATACCAAACTGCATTATGGGACCTGAGTTCAACCCCAATCCCGACATTGAAAGTAGAATCATGGCCGATACCCGCGCGCGTAAAAAATATCGTTCGCAAGAGTGGTTTGATAATCCCAATAATCCGGGGATGACTGCGCTGTATTTGGAGAGGTACCTGAACCAAGAGTATACGCGCGGCGAGTTGCAGGGCAATCGCCCGGTGATCGGCATTGCGCAAACCGGCAGCGACCTTGCCCCTTGCAACAAAATCCATGTGTTTTTGATGGACCGGATCAAGGCGGGCATTCGCGATGCTGGCGGCGTGCCGATGGAGTTTCCGGTGCATCCGATCCAAGAAACCGGCAAGCGCCCGACGGCGGCGCTGGACCGCAACCTTGCCTATCTGTCGCTGGTGGAAGTGTTGCATGGCTACCCGCTGGACGGGGTTGTGCTGACCACCGGTTGCGACAAGACCACACCCGCGATGTTGATGGGGGCGGCAACCGTTGATCTGCCCGCAATCGCGTTGAATGGCGGGCCGATGCTGGATGGCTGGTGGAATGGCAAGCTTGCGGGTTCGGGCACCATTGTTTGGGAAAGCCGCCGTTTGCTGGCGGATGGCAAGATCGAGCTGGAAGAGTTTATGGAGCGGGTTTGCGCCAGCGCGCCATCGCTGGGCCATTGCAACACGATGGGCACGGCCAGCACGATGAATGCGATGGCCGAAGCGCTGGGCATGTCGTTGCCCGGCAACTCGGCTATTCCGGCCCCTTTCCGCGAGCGGATGGCGATGGCCTATGAGACGGGTCGGCGGATTGTGGCGATGGTCGAGGAAGATCTGAAACCATCGGATATTTTGACCCGCGCGGCGTTTGAAAACGCGATTGTGGTGAACTCGGCGATTGGCGGCTCTACCAATGCGCCGCCGCATTTGCAGGCGATTGCGCGCCATGCCGGGATTGAGCTGCATGTGACCGATTGGCAAAAGATCGGCTTTGACGTGCCACTGATGGTGAATATGCAGCCCGCAGGAAAATATTTAAGCGAAAGCTTCTACCGCGCGGGCGGTGTTCCTGCGGTCATGGGCGAGCTGTTTGCGGCAGGCCGTTTGCACGGTGATGCGATGACGGCGGCGGGCAAACCTGTGTCCGAGACCATTGGCAAATGGCGTAGCAAAGATACCGATGTGATCATGACTTACGCCGCACCGCTGCGCCCGAATGCGGGCTTTTTGGTGCTGTCGGGCAATCTGTTTGACTCTGCATTGATGAAAACCAGCGTGATCTCTGACGATTTTCGGTCGCGCTTTCTATCGCGGCCCGGGTCGGAAAATGTGCATGAAGCCCGTGCAATTGTCTTTGAAGGCCCGGAAGATTACCATGAGCGGGTGAATGACCCGGCGCTGGATATTGATGAAAACTGCATCATGTTTGTGCGCAATGTGGGTTGTGTCGGCTATCCCGGCTCGGCCGAGGTTGTGAATATGCAACCACCTGATGCGCTGATCAAAGCCGGTATTCAGCATCTTCCAACTGTGGGCGATGGGCGGCAATCGGGGACATCCGAAAGCCCCTCGATCTTGAACGCATCGCCGGAATCGGTGATCGGTGGCGGGCTGGCACTGTTGAAAACCGGTGACCGCGTGCGCATGGATTTGAACGCCAGCACGCTGAACGCTTTGGTTGACGCGGCGGAATGGGCAGCACGCCGGGCCGCTTGGACACCGCCCGTGTTAACGCATCAAACCCCTTGGCAAGAGATTTACCGCACCCATGTTGGTCAATTGGCCGAAGGTGGTTGTCTGGAGCTTGCAACCAGCTATCAGCGCATCGGCAAAACGCTTGCCCGCGATAATCATTAGAATACCGGGGCACCTCAACGGGGCGCTTTTTCGCAGTCAGAAAGGCAGATTATGTCATCGCAAACCATCATCATCACTGGCGCAGGCAGTGGCATTGGCCGACGCACGGCACAAGAATTTCTGGAAGCCGGATGGCGTGTCGGGCTTGTCGGCCGCCGCACAGCCGCACTAGAGGAAACCGCAAACGGTCACGCGAATGCGCTGGTTCTGCCCTGTGACGTTACGGACGAAGCCGCGGTGGACGCCACCTTTGCGACCGCCAGCAGCACTTGGGGGCAGGTGGATGCGCTGTTTAACAATGCCGGGGCGTCGCTGCCCTCGACCTTGATTGACGAGATCAAGGTGCAAGACTGGCTTTCCGTTAGCAATGTGAACATCACCGGCATGTTCCTATGCGCGCGGGCTGCATTTCGCCAGATGCGCAATCAAGACCCCATTGGTGGGCGGATTATCAACAACGGCTCGATCTCGGCCTACGTGCCGCGCCCGGGTTCTGTGCCGTATACCATGTCGAAACATGCGGTGACCGGGCTGACACGCACGCTGTCGCTGGACGGACGTCCCTTTAACATCGCTTGCGGGCAGATCGATATCGGCAATGCCCTGACAGATATGGCGGTTGCGATGACCAAAGGCGTGCCGCAAGCCAATGGCACCAGCGCGATTGAGCCGGTGATCGACGTGGCCGAGGTTGCCCGGTCCGTGCTTTATATGGCGGGGCTGCCCTTGGGCGTGAATGTGCAATTCATGACAGTGATGGCCAGCGCCATGCCCTTTGTCGGGCGGGGCTGACCGGGGTCCGAGCTTTCGATGAAAACGTGGCGTGCTTCAGGTGCAAAGCGCGCCGCGCTGGCCGATGACATAAGCGGCCAGTTTCGCACCGGACCGGATGGCGGCAGGCAGATCGCCTGACCGCAACCATTCTGCCAGAAAGCCCGCGTTAAAGCTGTCGCCCGCCGCTGTGGTATCGATGATTGTCGTTACCACTTCGGGTGCATGCAGCGCGAAAGTGCCATTGTGCAAGGTTACCATATCGGCGCCGCCATTCTTCACGATCACCAACCCGGCACCCGCATCGGCGTAGCGCCGCGCCGTGGCTTGCAGATCGGCATCGCCAAAGAATGTCGCCTCATCCTCGTGTGACGGCAATACGATGTCCGAAAGCGCTGCGGCCTCCATGATCACCCGGCACATTGTCTCGGCGTCGGGCCAAAGCTTTGGGCGCAGATTGGGGTCAAACACCACTTGCGCGCCCATCGCGCGGGCGTTGGCCAATGCGGCATAAAGGGTTT
>JBLIGH010000296.1:0-4338 GCA_047636855.1 Pseudorhodobacter sp. | reverse complement strand
TGGCCCCAAGATAGACGACCGGCATCCCGACGCCGGACGCCACCGAATAGAAAATTTTATCTGCATCCGCGAGGCCAGCGGCAAAGGCATTCACCAAACAGTTGCCGTTATAGCTGGAATGAAAGCGAACCTCGCCGCCGACCGTCGGCACGCCAAAGGCATTGCCATAAGATCCCACGCCCTCGACCACGCCTTTGACCAAATAGCGGGTTTTAGGATGGCTTGGGATGCCAAAGGACAGCGCGTTCATCGCGGCAATCGGGCGCGCGCCCATCGTGAACACATCGCGCAAAATGCCGCCAACACCGGTTGCAGCACCTTGATGCGGCTCGATGTAAGACGGGTGATTGTGGCTTTCCATCTTGAAGACCACAGCCTGACCATCGCCAATATCAACGACGCCTGCATTTTCGCCCGGCCCGCAAATGACCTGAGGTCCGGTGGTCGGCAAGGTCCGCAACCATTTCTTCGAAGATTTATACGAGCAATGCTCGTTCCACATTGCCGAAAAGATGCCCAGCTCGGTAAAACTCGGTTCACGCCCGATAATGCCCAGCAAACGGTCATATTCATCCGGCTTTAGCCCATGTGCGGCAATAAGCGCTGGCGTGATCGCGGGTTCGGTCATGGTCATTTCCCATCGCTCAAGTGATGCGCGGCTAATAGGCGATTGCCAAGTTGAGGGGAAGGGCAAAGCCATGCAAAACGCAGGCTTTTTGCTTGGGAACCTGTCGATTTGGCCCGGCATTGCGTGGGAACACAGCGCAAGGTCAGAATTTGACGACCAAAACCTGTGACCCTATGTCCAAGCTTGCTTGGCGCTTTGGCAGGATCGCGGGCGCTTCAAAGCCAATACCGGTGACGCGGGCAGGTGGTTTAAGGCGCGGGCGCGCAAAGATTGCACGGGCGGGATTTCCATTTTGTGCTGACTTTTTGATCAAGCACCGGGGTCATCTGCTGAATTGATCACCAATTTGTGTCAGAGTAAAAAAAAGGCCGAGCTATTGCTCGGCCAAGGTCCAACAGGGAGGTATGAAGGCTACACCTGATAAATCATATGTTGCCTTCATGTATTGAATTAGGGTGTGCGGTGCCGCGCCGCAAGGCTTTTGGCAATTCTCTGTAGGAATGCCTGCTATGCATGTTCTGCATGGCGGGTTTTATTGTTTTGTTATTGATACTTAGATGGTTTCGCCGGGGCGCTGATTTTTCGCATTTTGGTGGTGTCGGCAATCAGCCGTCAAAAATATGCACATTATTTAAGCGTTTTGCCGATTCCAGCGTCTGGGGCCATGCACGAGGGCGGCTTGATCAGTCGTTTTTCCGCCTGCGATAGGCAAAAATCTCTTCCGTTACGAAATCGCGGAAGGCCGCCACACGTTTGGAATGACGCAGCTCTTCTGGATAGGCCAGAAAGACCGGGACCTCGTTGGATTCGATATCGGGTAAGACGCGCACCAGATTTGGGAAATCTTCGGTAAGATAGTCGGGCAAAACGCCCACGCCCAAATGGTTCAGAACGCCTTGCAAAACGCCGAAATAGTTGTTGACGGTCAGGGTCGACGGGATGTCGTTGGTCATGATCTTTTGCACAAGCAAGGCACCTGCGGCCACTTGGGCTGCACTGGAATGCTGGCAGATCAACCGATGCTGCGCGAGATCGGTCAGGTTTTCGGGTGTTCCGGTTTCAGCAAGATATTCCGGCGTCGCATAAAGCCGCATCCGGATATTCATCAAACGGCGGCGGATCAAATCTGCCTGACTTGGCTCTTTCATGCGGATGGCGACATCGGCCTCGCGCATCGGAAGGTCCAGAACCCTTTCCTCTAGCATCAGATCGATTTTGAGGCTTGGGAATTTCTTGTAAAGGGCTGGCAGACGCGGGGCCAGCCAGAGCGTGCCAAAACCAGTGGTCGTCGTGACGCGCAATTCGCCAAAAACCTCGTCTTCGCTGTCGCGAATACGAGCGGCTGCCGCATCAAGTCGTTTGACCATGGATTGCGTTGCATCAAACAGCAGCTCGCCCTGTTCAGTCAGAATCAAGCCACGAGCATGACGGTGAAACAGCGTGACATTCAGGCTTTCTTCCAACGAGCGGATCTGCCGCGAGACGGCAGATTGCGACAAATGCAGGACATCACCCGCATGTGTTAAGCTGCCTGCGTCGGCGACAGCATGAAAAATCCTGAGCTTATCCCAATCCAACATGCAATTCTTCTTCAGTTCTCACTCAATATCACTAGCCTTCGCTTCTAACCACAATCGACGATATGTAAATGCAATGATCCCAAAGAATTTGCTTTATAGGTCAGTATTTTTGACCTATGTTGGCTTTATGAGCTTCTAATGCAACGGGAGGTGCTGAATGGGCAAAGCTGAAATCTCACTCAACGACCGGCTTGATCTGACAAAATCAACGGTTTTGTTGAACGGCACCCAAGCACTGGTGCGGTTGATGTTGATGCAAAAGGCGCGCGATGCAGCGGCGGGCCTGACCACGGCGGGTTATTGCACCGGGTATCGCGGCTCGCCTTTGGGGGCCGTGGACCAGCAAATGCAGCGGGCGCATAAGGAACTGAGTGCCGCCGATATCACCTTCCAACCCGGCCTGAACGAAGACCTGGCAGCCACCGCAGTCTGGGGCACCCAGCAAGCCGAGTTGCGGGGCGAGGGCAAATATGAAGGTGTGTTCGCGCTTTGGTACGGCAAAGGGCCGGGGGTGGACCGATCTGGCGATGTGATGCGCCACGCCAATATGGCGGGCAGCTCGGCTTTTGGTGGCGTCATTATGGCTATGGGCGATGATCATACCGGCGAAAGCTCGACCACCTTGCACCAATCGGATTGGGCGATGGTCGACGCTTATATGCCGATCGTCTCGCCCGCAGGCGTGCAAGAAATTTTGGATTACGGGCTATACGCTTGGGAATTGTCACGCTTTGCTGGGGTTTGGGTCGGTCTGAAAACCATGAAAGACACGGTCGAGGCGACCTCGATTGTCGATGCGCGCCCGGACCGGATGCAATTCGTTCGGCCAGAGCTGGATCTGCCGAAAGAGGGCTTGAACATTCGCCTTGTCGATACGCCCGTGGCACAAGAAACCCGGATGATCGATCACAAGAGGGTTGCGGCAGAAGCCTTTGCAAAGGCTAATAAAATGGACAAACGCGTTTGGGGCCATCCCAGCGCCAAAATCGGATTGGTCGCGGCGGGCAAGAACTGGCTTGATCTGATCCATGCGTTGTCACTGCTGGGGATCGATGCCGCCGAGGCAGACCGCTTGGGCATTACCACCTATAAAATCGGTCAGGTCTGGCCGCTGGATATGGACAGTTTTCACCAATGGGCCGAGGGTCTCGACCTGATCATCGTGGTGGAAGAAAAACGCAAATTGATCGAAGTGCAGGTCAAAGAAGCGATTTTTGACGACAGGTCAGGCCGCCGGGTTTACGGCTGGCACAAGGGCGACACTTGGGAAAACGGTCGGCGGTTAGAGCTGTTTCCAACCCGCTATGCGCTGGACCCGGTGTTCATCGCCGAAAAACTGGGCGAGATTTTGCTGGAAGAAGGCCGCACAACAGAGGCGATCACATCGGGTCTTGCCAAATTTGCCGAAGCGCGGCGGGCGGATAATGCCACTGATTTGGCTGCAAGATTGCCATTTTTCTGCTCGGGTTGCCCGCATAATAGCTCGACCAAAGTGCCGGACGGATCGCGCGCCTATGCCGGTATTGGCTGTCACTATATGGTGCAGTGGATGGACCGCGAAACCGTGGGCTTCACCCAGATGGGTGGCGAGGGGGCCAATTGGATTGGCGAGGCACCATTTTCCAAAACAAACCATGTTTTTCAAAACATTGGCGACGGAACCTACAACCACTCCGGGATCATGGCGATCCGTGCCGCCGTGGCGGCAGGCACCACGATCACCTATAAAATCCTGTTCAACGATGCCGTCGCCATGACCGGTGGTCAAAGCAACGAGGGCGGGTTGACCGCACAGCAAATTACCCGCGAAATTGCCGCAATCGGCGTGGCAAACATCGCCGTTGTCTATGATGCCAAGGAAGATGTCGACTTGCGATCCTTTCCGGCAGGCATTGCGACTTATGAGCGCGCAGAATTGCCCGCGGTTCAGGAAAAGATGAGGCAGTTCAAAGGCGTATCGGCCATTGTTTACGTCCAGACCTGTGCTGCCGAGAAGCGCCGCCGCCGCAAGCGAGGCCTGTTCCCGGACCCGGACAAGCGGGTTTTCATCAACCCGGATGTTTGCGAAGGCTGCGGCGATTGTGGCGTGCAGTCCAATTGCGTCTCGATCGTGCCGGTGGAAACCGAACT